>NZ_WAAS01000001.1:0-183346 GCF_008806585.1 Micromonospora sp. AMSO12t | reverse complement strand
CCCGCGTCGCCGAGATACTGCCGTGCCGTGCGTACCGCAGGATGGTCGGCGCCGAGCACGGCGGGCCCGAGGGCGGCGACGCGGGTGTAGTTACGGCGCGCCTCGTGCCGGTTGCCCAGCTCGTCCGCCACCGCGGCCAGTTCGAAGGAGAGCGCCAGCATCAGCGGGTCGGACGGCGGCCAGAGGCGCTCGCCGGCGGCGAACGCCTCCTCCAGCACGCGCCGGGCGGCACCCGGGTCGTCCGCCTCCCGGTGCAGGCGGGCCAGCAGGTGCGCGGTGCTCAGCACATCCGGGTGGTCCTTGCCGTACGGCGGCCGGGCGGAGCCGACGGCGTCGTTGAGCAGTCGACGGGCGGAGTAGAGATCGCCCGCGGCGCGCAGGGCGAGGGCCCGGTGCTGCACGGCGGCCAGGGGAGAGGGATGGGACACGTGGCCATGCTGCCGCGTGAGGCCTGTCGGACGCTACCCAGGTCCACCGGTTGGCTGCGGCTCATACGGGTCCGGTCACCCGTCCGACCTGCGGCGACCCATCGGCCGGAAGCTGATGTGCATGATCCACCCGGGCCGTGTACAGTAACTCCCCGTGCGGCCCACCAGGGCGGCCGACGGGTGGAAGATCGCCTCGGTCGACACGGTAGGCTGGACGAGCAGGTCCGGGTGGCGGAATGGCAGACGCGCTAGCTTGAGGTGCTAGTGCCCGTATAGGGCGTGGGGGTTCAAGTCCCCCCTCGGACACAAACTTGCGGCATCCATGCCGTCTTCTACGTACTGGTGGTCAGGGCTCCTTGACCACGTGAATCTGATCTTCGCGACCAACTTCGCCGGCCCTGTGTCGGTTGGCGGTGGTGGTCGCTGTGGCTGAGTCTTCTCTGGCTTCTGTCATCCCTCCAGTCCTTCTGCCGGCCCGTGGTCGAAGCAACCCGCGTGACGCCCATGCACCGCTGCGTCGGGCTCCGTGCCGATGCCAGCGCTTGCGCAGCAGCGGTCCGAGGCCAAGGTGTACCGTCTCGCGTCGGTCGATGCCAGTGACCGGATCCGTGATCGAGGCATCGTGCGTGCCCTGGCTTGGGAGCCGGGTGCCCGACTGGAGATCCGCGAGAGAGCTGGCGTCATTGTCGTGCGTCGGGATCCTGGTGGAGTTTTCGCTCTCACCGGTCAGGGGCACCTATTGCTGCCGGCGCCCCACAAGAGAAGCAGGCGGCGGCAATGCGGGGGTACGTCAGAAAGACCGGCGGCCCGTTCGGCGGGGGCGAGGGTGTTGGTCATCGGGATGCCTCCGGCGCGGGGTCGAGTTGGGCCATGAGGGCTTCCACCGGCTAGTTGTCGAACCAGAACACGATGCGCACGTCCTCCGGAGCACCCAGCTTCGCCAGCAGGTCGAGCCGACCGAAGTACCAGTCGTGGAGGAACCCGCGAACCGTCTTCACCTGCGGCTCACCCTCACCACGCTGATCGGCGAACGTCTGATCATAGTCGAACGCCAGCAGTTCAGCAAGGGTCAGCCACGTGTGGCTGTGCCCGTCAACGTTCCAGTCGTCGCTTTTGGCGCGAACCTCGGCGGACACGTCGGCGGGCAGGCCGCGCGGCTCGGCGATGACCGGCGACTCGGAGTAGTTCCGGACGTCGGCGAGGAATCCGAACAGGCCGTAGTCGCGGGCGCCGTCAAACGGGCACTGCTTTTCCTTGGGGAACTCGTTGTCGGGGAAGGTGTTGTCTCCGGCGTAGGCCCAGGTGCCGTTGGTGCGGGTTTCGACGTAGGCGTGGATGTCGGATCCCATGGGTGGCTCCTTCGAGGTGTTGGGCTAGCGCGACCAACAGGGCAACCTGACCCTGCCAAGGTCCAACTTGGGAGAATGGTTCCACCCGCGAACACCGACGGGAACGGCCGACAGGCCGTCGCACTACTTTGGCACGGGACCGGGATGGCGCTGATCGTCTGCGCGGTGACGAAGTCGTGCTCTGGTCGACGCGTTCGTCGCGAAGGTCGACGAGGACCTCGCCGTCTCCGCCGGGCTCAACCTGGCCGGCCTCACCACGGGTGGAGCGGTATAGGACTGCCTTCACGCAGGTAGGACAACGACCACCGCGCCTCCTGCCGCAGGAGTGGGGTGAGGCGCGGCTCTGCCAGGAATGCCTCGTACAAGGTCGTGCCTCGGCTGGGATCCGTGTCGGCGACGCAGCGGATCGCCGCACTGCGTACCACGAGGTTCTCATCGGCGAGGGCCTGCTCGACCGCCTCCCGGCTCGCCGGGCCGGTGTGCTTGGCCAGTGCCCTGACGGCGTTGACGCGGTGCAGGAAGTCCTTGTGCCGAGCCTGCTCGCAGAGGATGTGCGTAGCGCGGGGGTCGTTGATGTCGCCGAGGATCACGATGTCCGTGGTGCCGACGCGGTTCGGCAGCTGGGCGAGGAACTCCTCGGGCGCGACCGAGGCGGCGATGTGCAGGGCGGCCGACCAGCTGTCGCCCAGCTCCCGGCCGGTGGATTTCGTGACCAGGTTCGCCCTGGCCGTGCCGTAGTAGAGGTCGAAGACGCGTTTCGCTCCGGTGGGCCCGGCAGCGATCAGGGCTTCGTCGGCCCCGGGCTCCCCGTCGAGAACCTTGACGATCACGGCATCGAGACCATCGTTCATCGGCCCATGATGCCATTGATCTTGTCGACTGCATGATGGGGTGCCACAGCCACGGCAACCCGGCCGCCCGGGGAAACCGGATGCGGACGCTGAGCGGGCCGTGCGGGCGCTTGTAGCCGAACATGATCCGCGAGACAGGACCCAGTGGTGGGACAGCGTTCGCCCAGTGCCTGCTCGATGTCCATGGTCCTACTGGCGGTAGCAGGCTCTCGTGCATGGTGGGGAGGTCGCCCACGGGCGCAGCCGAATACAGGCGGTGGTGTCCTCGGGTGCAGGTGTCAGTGCCCGATGACGCCCTGGAGGTCCACGGCGACCTGGATCGCCGCGATGGTCTTGCGCTTATGCAGGTTCTGGACCTTCGCCTGTCCACCCGTCGACAGCAGCGGCACGAAGATGAACGACTCGTCGCAATGCAGCTCGCCGTGCACCGCGACCGCCTCAGGGAAGAGGTCCCAGTGGAGGTTGTCGGAGAGTTCCTCAGGGCCATCCAAATCGACCATGAAAGGAAGTTGCGCAGCGTGGTGTTGAGTCCGCCCAGGCTCTCCTCGAAGACCGTTGCCTCGGCGGCCGCCCACCATGTGGCTACACCCTCCGCGACCTCCCCCGGCCGAGCTCGCGGCGGCGCTGGTCCAGCTCGTCGGCTCCGCTGAGCCGCCGGTGTGCTGGGTGGCCGACGCTGCCACGGCCGCTGTCCCGGAGCAGAAGAGGAAGATCCTGCTCGATCAAGCTGGCGCGCACCAAAGACCTGTCATCGTCGCTCACTCACGACAACGCCTGATCGGCTACCCGCACACTGATCCGGCGGACATCGCCGGTGACGCCAGCAACTGTGGATGCACGCCCACACCCGGCGGCACACCGGGGCGGTGGCTGACGGGGTGGGGCCGGGCGTCTGCCGAGACGACGTGCTCTGGTTGTCCATCCGCAGGCGTACGGTGACCGCCTGGCGCACCGTCCGGTGTCGCGAGCATCCACCGCTCTCCCGATACGGCGGCCGGATCCTCCACGTCGAGAAGCACACGCTGGCGCAGTTCGCGGGCGATGTCTTGCGCCACTGCTGCCTGGGAAAGGGACACGGGCGTCGATGGCGGCCAGATGATGCACAGCCCCATCTCGAAGCCTTCCGGGTAAGGGATGACCTGCACGAATCCGACCGATCCCTCCTGGAGACAAGCCTCCGATTCCAGCGGTAGGCCGCAGGCCCGGGAGCAGGCGAGTACAACAGCCGCATCAGATGCGGCCTGCTCGACGAAGAAGTTCATGAAGTTCTGGTCTGCCATTTCGGGCATATACCCTTGCGGGCCATCATGCGCAGCAATGCCTCCACTCGCCGTCCTCGGCCGTCACCTGCTGCGGTCTCGTGGCGTGCCGATCAATGTGCTTGGGGTCGGTGCCGGGTCAGGCGGCATGGCGCCGGTTTTCGACGGTGCCAGTCAGCGGGTCTTCTTCGTCGCCCGCTTGCGGGGTGGCGTCAACAGGTCGGCGATCGCGGCGATCGCGGACGGCACCAGGCGGTAGTACGCCCAGACGCCGCGCTTTTCACGCTCGAGTAGGCCGGCCTCGGTGAGGATCCGAAGGTGGTGACTCACCGTGGGTTGGGAGAGGCCGAGCGGCGCGGTGAGGTCACTGACGGACGCCTCGCCCTCCGGAGCGGACTGGATCAGGCTGAGCAGTCGCAGCCGGGCCGGGTCGGCGAATGCCTTCAGCACTCCCGCGAGCCGCTCGGCATCGGCGCGCTTGATCGGCTCGCCGGCAAGGGGCGAGATGGCAGGCGTCGTAGTTTTCGCAGTTCCCACGTCTTGCATCGTTGCAGCAACGCCACCGGTAGGCCGGCGAAACGAGGGCTGGATCACGGTGAATGATGTGGTGGTCGTCGGGGGCGGGCAGAGGGCTTGTGGGCCTGACCCGGTTTGACGGACATCCCAGATCAGGGGCTCTGAGCCCCTCGGGAGGATGTTCATCATGGAAGGCATGGGTAAGAACCCGCGCCGGCCTCGCAGGGCGTTCACGGCCGGAGTTCAAGGCGGAGATCGGCGGGGTGTTCGGGGACGCCGTTCGATGGCGGCCAGGTATGGGGTGGCCGGGTGGACCGGATCGCGGCTGTCGGTAGTTTCCGAGTGGCCTAACTTGATCTTTAACCTGCTGGGCGGTGGCATCGACCCCGGCTGATCATGAGGACAGCCCTTGATCGATCATTCCTCTTGTCCAGGGAAGAAGATCAAGGGATGTCTCGTATCCCTGATGTCTGTCTGTTGAGGACGATGGGGGCAGGTGATCTCGGTAGCCCGCTCGGCGTGGATCTTTCCGTTCACCGGGCTGTAGCCGCCCGGTTCCGCACGCTGGTCCGGCTGGTCGCCGAGCGTGGCGGTGGCGGCATCGCCGACGGTCGGCCGGGCTGACAGTGGGCCCTCGACCTGCCGGATCGGGTGTTGCTGGTCGCCGCGTACTGGCGTACGAACCTGACGATGCGGCAGTCGGCTGCCGTTCCGCTCCGGACGACGGTTCGTGCTGCCTGTTCCGCCTGTCATCGGCAATTATCCAATGGGGCTTCGCCCAGTTCGGAGCGGGTGCGCCGTGCTGCGATTGTCATGGCTCCGGAGTCAACCCGGTTCGGCCGTTTTTTGCGGCGCGCCCTGCGGACTCATTCCTGGTGACCGTCGGGCCTCGTGTCGGGAAGGCGTATTCGCTTGCATTAATCGGGCAGTGGCCGGTGTCGGTCCGTGGGTGGTGCCGGGAAGAGTCGTGCTCCATTCGTGCCCGCTGCCTCGCGTGTTGTCCCTCCTCACTATTCCGATTGGGATTCGGACGTATCCCAGGTTTTCCTGCCAGCTCGCCGGGCCAACTGTGGGCCGGAGGCGGGAGTGTCGCCCCGGGTTCGGCGCCGAAGAGGGTGACCTGCCAGGTTTTCGTCCACTTTGGTAACTATGCAGATTTTGCGGTCAAATTGGCGGTAGCGGTATTGGATGCTTTGCCAGGGCGTCGGGCGTGACTGATAGTTATCGTTTTGCCGGCGCTCGATGCAGATGAGGGGAAGCTGTCCGTTTGGATGATGTTTTCAAGAGACGCGGTGGACCGAGACTGTGCGAGTCACGGTGGCGTGGCTGGCAAATGATCCTTGTTTCAACCCATGGTATTCATGCAGCTGGCGAGTATTGCGCGGACGGTTAGGGCTATTTCCGGAAAGGGTGGGAGCGCTCGGTGTTCCCGCGCGGCGGGTCGGTCCATTGGCTGCGGCTTCCTCTCCGGGTGGGACCGCGCGGCGGCCCGGTCGTCGAGTGGCCGCTGGCCGACGACCAAACGCGGGCTCGGCTGCGATCGCGCAGGGCACGGAGGGACGTTCGGTGAAGTACGGCATCCTGGGACCGCTGGAGGTGGTTCATGGCACCGAAACCGTGCAGCTCGGTGGCCCGCGCGACCGGGTGATCCTGGCGATGCTGCTACTCGAGGCCAACCAGGTGATCCCGGTGGAGCGGCTGATCGACGCGGTCTGGGACGACCCGCCGTCGACGGCACGCGGTCAGGTGCAGATCTGCATCTCCAACCTACGTCGGCGGCTTCAGGCGGTCAGCGGGCGGGACCTGATCGACACCCGTAGCCCCGGCTATCTGCTCAACGTCGGTCCGGACGAACTCGACCTGCGGGTCTTCGACGCCCGGGTGGCCGAGGCTCGTGACACCGGTGGCCCGCTCGCCGCTGCCGCGTTGCTGCGCGGCGCGTTGGCCCTCTGGCGTGGTCCCGCGTTGTCCGGGATGGACAGCCGGGTGGTCACCTCCTACGTCAGCCGGCTCAACGAGCGCCGGTTGGCGGTGCACGGCGAGTGCATCGACCTGGAACTCCAGGCTGGTAAGCACTACGAGCTGGTCGGCGAGCTGATCGAACTGGTGGACCGGCACCCGCTCCAGGAGCACTTCCGTGCCCAGCTGATGATGGCGCTGTACCGCTCGGGCCGGCAGGCCGAGGCGCTGGAGGGCTACCGCCGCGCCAGCGAGGTGCTGATGGACGAGCTCGGCATCAACCCCGGCGAGGAGCTGCGTCGACTGCACCAGGCCATTCTCGAGGGCGAGTGTCCGATTCCGCTCCCGCCGCACGGTTCCGCTGTCGCGGCGACCATCGCCCCGGCAGCGCAGGTGCGGTCGTTGGTGCCGAGCCTGCTGCCGGCGGCGATTCCGGACTTCACCGGCCGGGCCCCGATCGTCGGCGCGATCCGCGCCCAGCTGGGGGAGCAGGGGCAGGTTGAGGCCGATGGGCCGGTGGTGCGGGTCGGGGTGATCGTCGGACCGGGCGGGGCGGGCAAGACCACGCTGGCCGTCCACGTCGCGCACCAGCTCGCCCCGGAGTTCCCCGACGGGCAGCTCTTCGCCCGGCTGCGGGTCGGTGACCGTCCGGCCAATCCTGCGGACATCCTGGAACGCTTCCTGCGGGCCCTCGGCGTGAGCGGTGCGGCGATGCCGGACGGGATCGAGGAACGGGCCGAGCGCTTCCGCGACCTGCTCGGCGGGCGTCGGATCCTGGTCGTGCTGGACGACGCGATGACCGAACAGCAGATCGCGGTGCTGTTGCCGGGCACCGCGAAGTGCTCTGTGATCGTGACCAGCCGTCGCCGGCTCACCGGATTGCCGTCGGTCAACCGGGTCGAACTCGGCGCGCTCAGCCGGGGCAACGCCGTGCAGCTGCTCACCCGGATCGTCGGTCCGACACGGATCGCCGCCGAGCCGTCGGCCGCCGACGAGTTGTGCCGGCTCAGCGGCGACCTGCCGCTGGCGCTGCGCATCGTCGGCGCCCGACTCGCGGCCCGGCCGCACTGGAGCGTGACCGACCTGCTCGAGCGGTTGGTGGACGAGTCCCGCCGCCTGGACGAGCTCAACCACGGCGAGATGGGGGTCCGGGCCAGCATCTCGGTGACCTACGAGGGGCTGTCCGCGGACGCCAAGGTCCTGCTGCGCCGACTCGCCCTGCTGGATTCGCCCAGCTTCGCGTCCTGGGTGGGCGCGCCGCTGCTGGAGACCGACCATCTGCGGGCGCAGGACGCGCTGGAGGAGCTGACCGAGGCGTACCTGATCGACACCGAGCCAGGGCCGGTGGCCGGTCAGCTGCGATATCGCTTCCACGACATCACCCGCCCGTTCGCCCGCGAGAGGTTCGTCGAGGAGGGCCCCGAACAGCGGCGGGCAGCTCTCGAACGCTGGTTCGGCGCGCTGCTGGCGCTGGCCGGTGAGGCGCACCGCCGGGAGTACTCCGACGACGTCCTCGCCCCGAACAGCGGAGCCAGCCGTTGGCCGCTGCCGGCGCCGTTGGTGGACCGGTTGCTGGCGGATCCGCTGGCCTGGTTCGAGCAGGAGCGCGCCACCATCGTCGCCGCCGTCGCCCAGGCCGCCGCCAGTGGGATGGTGGAGCACGCCTGGGACCTGGCGTTGACCGCGGTCACGCTGTTCGAGTCCCGCTCGTACCTCAACGACTGGCGGCAGACCCACGAGGTCGCGCTGAACGCCGCCTGCCGCGCCGGCGACGTGCGGGGTGAGGCGGCGATGCGCTACTCGCTCGGCTCGCTGCACATGTTCGCCCAGCAGAGCGCACCGGCGGCCCGGCAGTTCACGCGTTCCTACGCCCTCTTTGAGGAGTTGGGCGACCGGCTCGGCATGGCACAGGTGCTGCGGAACTCGGCCTACCTCGACCGGGTCAACGGCGACCTGGCCTCGGCCCGCGACCGCTGGGGCCGGGCACTGGAGGCCTTCCAGCTGCTCGGCGACCGGATCGCCGAGGCGCACGTGCTGCACAACCTGGCTCAGATCCACCTCGACTACGGCGAACAGGACGCGGCCTACGAATTGCTGGTCCGGGCCGGGCAGATCTGCGAAGAGGTCGGCAACCGCCGGGTCGGTGCGCAGGTCCGGCACCGGCTGGGTGAGCTGCTGCTGCGCCGGGGGGACCTTGAGGGAGCCGGGGTGGCCTACCGCGGGGTGCTCGACTCGGTGCGGGCCGCCGGCGACCAGATCGGTGAGTGTTACGCCATCCTCGGGCTGGCGGCGGTCGACCATCGACGTGGCGACCTGGCGTCCGCCGCCAGGCGGCTGGCCCGGGCCCAGGCGCTCGCGGTGGCCGCCGGTGACCGGATGGCCGAGAGTCGGGTGGCACACGCGCTCGCCGACGTCGCCTTGGATGCCGGGGAGCTGGGTTCGGCCGCCGAGCACGCCGATCGCGCGGTGCGGATCTTCGGTGAGATAGGCGCCGCGCTGCTCGGTGCCAGCGCGATGGCGTTGCGCGGGCGGATCCACGTGGCCGCCGGTGAGCGGGCCGCCGCCCGGGCCGGTTGGGAGTCCTCCAGGGCGGTGCTGTCCGGGCTCAGCCTGCGCGGTGCGGTCACGCTGCAGGCGCAGCTGCGACGGGATTTGTCCGCACTGGGCGTCGCGGATGCCGATCGGCCCGTCACACCGGTTGGATCAGACGTTGTTCACGCCGGCCGGCCCGCCGGCGGCGAGGAGGCGACCGGGTCCGGGCCGGCCCCACGGGCCTGAGAGCCGCCGCCGCGCCGGGATGGTCGTACCTGACCGTCCCGGCCATCCGGTCTCAGCCCCAGATCGTGTTGCGCTGCAGATCCGCGGGCGGGGTGGGAGATGCCGTGGGCGCTGGCTCCAGGGGTGCCGTGGGAGGTGCCGACGGGGCGGGCACGTGACCGTGGCCGGGATCGGCCGAGGTGATCGGAGCGGCCCAGGACAAGCCGACGTATGCCACCGGTCCGGCCGCCACGGCGCCGAGGAGCACGACGCCGGCAAGGAACCTTCGGGAAACGTTGAACGCCATGGGTACCAACTCTCTGTGCGATAGCCGGCGTTGCCTACGACGGCTCGAACTGGATTGGCTCAGACGCTAGAAAAGCTGGCTATGGTCTCGCTAAAGGCTGGTTTTCGGTCCGGTATCGCCGACGGCGTTGGTGCCATAGCCCACCAGGTGACGCCACTGGCTGAGGTTTGGCGCCGTCCCGACGACCAACCCAACATTCCATGAGGGACAACGAACGGCCAGTTTTTGTCGTCCACCCGGGTATCGATAACAAATCGATGAGCGAACGATATCGGCGTAACCGACCATCGTCCCTGCGGACGCCACCGGCGGCCGACCGGCAGCCGGACCGGCTGCCGGCAACGAGAGGTGGTCTAGCTCATGGTGCTCTCCGTCGAGGTCGTCGACTGCTCGTTCGGCATGGCCGCCGCAGACGTGGGCGTCGTGCTCACCCGGCAGGTCGGGCTGCGGTGGCGGGAGCTGGCCAGCGGCCGCACCGGAACCGATGGTCGGCTCGCCATCTGGACCGAGCCGACCATCGACGCCGGCATCTACCAGCTGGCGGTCGACCTGGACGGCTACTACTCGATCCTTGGCGCCGTACCGCTGCACCCGAGAGCGGTGGTGGAGTTCCGCGTCGCGGACCCGGACGCCGACCTGCACCTGCCGCTGATGGTCACCTCGAACTCGTACCTGAGCTATCGGGGCTGCGGCTGACGGTGCCGGCGGCCGGACCGGCGCCGCGGGTCGCGGTACCGGTCCGGCCGTGCTCGACGTGGCGCCGGCGGAGTGGTCGCCGGTGCTCAGCGACCGGCCGGTGCCGGGCCCTGGCCGGGAAAGAGCGCCGGCTCCTGTACGACGGTGCCGGCGTCATCGAGGCTGCCGAGGCGGGCCTGTGGATCGGTGACCGAGCGCCGCACGGTCTCGGCGATCACCCGCAGGGCCCGCACGACCGCGTCCGCGCCGAGCACGTCGGGATCGACCCGCAGGGTGACGCCGATCCACTGCTGCCCGTCGCCGTGCACCCGGGCGTAGAACGGATGCCCGGCATTTCGCGGCGGAACGTCCCAGCTCAACTCGGCGGTACCGGCGGAGCGGGCGTCGTCCGGCACCTCGCGCGGCGGCTCGGAGATGTAGTTGAACCAGCAGTCGTGCGTGAACCGGGTGCCGTCCGGGCTGCCGATCTCCTTGGCCAGTTCCTCGGCCCGGTCCACGTCGTAGCTGCCGCTGCGGTAGGCCAGCATCGCGTTGAAGTGGGTCCGCTTCAGGTACTGCGCCAGCGTGCTGTCCGGATCGACCCGGCAGACCAGCGGGACCAGTTGGTTGAGGGTGCCGATCAGCGGCTGCCACTCGGGATCGAACCGGTTCGCCGACATCAGACTCATCATGATCCGGTCCCGGTCGACGAACTGGGCGAGCGCGACGGCGGTCGCCGCCATCACCACGCTCTGCTGCGAGACACTGTGCGCCTTCGCCGCCTGGGCCACCAGCACAGCGAGGTGGTGTGATCGGAGGGTGGCCTGGATCCGTCGCTCGGCCGCGCGGCCTGTCGGCGGTGCGGGCAGGTTGCGTACGGGGCCGTCGGTCAGCAGCCGCCGCCAGTAGGTCTCGGCACGTCGGCGACGGGACTGCCAGGAATCGCTGCGCTGCGCCAGGGCCAGCTCACGGCTGCGCGGCGCCGGTGCCGAGCCGGCACCGGGGTCGGCCACGACGGCCCGGAACTGCTGCTCCAGCTCCTGGATCGCCCACAGGTCGACGACCATGTGCGACAGCGACAGGGCCAGGAACTGCGGCTGCCCCGCCACGCTGACGAGCCGGCCGTGCCAGCCGGGATCGTCGAGCACCGGGAACGGCAGCTGGTGCAGCGCGCGCAGGGTGGCGGCCGGGTCCGCCGGGTCGCGTACGGCGTGGTCGACCTGCTCGATCCGCAGCGGCAGCTGGTCGTGGATCCGCTGCACCGGCTGGTCGTCGACGACGTGATAGGTGGTCCGTAGCGACTCGTGCCGCCGCGCCAACGCGCCCAGCGCGCCGAGCACGGTGTCGGCGGTGAGGCCCCGGACGTCCCAGGTCGCCGGGACGTTGACCTCCATCAACCGATCGGTGGCGAACGTCTCCATCGACCGCCAGGTCGACAGCTGTCCGTAGGTGAGTGGAGCGTCGATCACCACGGTGACTCCTTCGAGGTCGGGGGTGGCCGCGCCCGGTCGAGACCCGGGTCCCGCCGGGCGCGGCGACGAGGTGCGACGGTCACCCGGCGAGGCTGGGCGACCGTCAGGTGCAGACGACCAACGACCGGTGTCCGGCACTGCGCATGTTCATCACCTCCTCCGCGGTGATCCGTGTCCGGGAACCGGACCAGCCACTACGGCCGGCGGTATCCCATCGGCGGTGCGATACGCATGTTAAGACCTACTCATAAGACATTTGGTCAGGTCAACAGCGGCACTCTGGCAGCTTGTTACCGTCGCTTAATTGCCACTCGGAATAGGGCTGTACCAGCCTTGACGCCCACGCCGGCGGAGCAGACGATTCAAGCGCGTCTTCCAGGTCGGAGAACGGCCGGCGCGAAACATCTCCTCGGTATGACCGGATCGGTGCGGCGTTCCTTCTGGCCGTAAATCGGAAACGAACCGGGGCGGTGGCTGTTCACGAATGCACTGCGACGGGTGGGTGAGCGGATGTCTTCCTCGGTCAGCGGATCTGCGGCCATGGAGCCGGTGGCCGTCATCGGTATGTCCTGCCGGCTGCCTCGCGCCGCGGACGCCGACCAGTTCTGGCAGCTGCTGCGTGCCGGCGGGGACGCCGTCGCCGACGCTCCGGCGCACCGCTGGGCCGAGCAGTCCGAGTTCCGCCGCGGTGGCTTCCTCGACGAGGTCGACCGGTTCGACGCCAGCTTCTTCGGCATCTCGCCGCACGAGGCGACGGCGATGGACCCGCAGCAGCGCCTGATGCTCGAACTGTGCTGGGAGGCGCTGGAGCACGCCCGGATCGCGCCGAGCGTGCTGCGCGACGCCGCCGTCGGAGTCTTCGTCGGTGCCATCGCGGCGGACTACGCGAACCTGCACGACCGGCTCGGTGCCCGTACCCTCGGCCCGCACACCCTCACCGGCACCCAGCGTGGCCTGATCGCGAACCGGCTGTCCTACCTGTTCGGACTGCGCGGGCCGAGCCTGACCGTCGACGCCGGTCAGTCGTCGTCGCTGCTCGCCGTGCAGTTGGCCTGCGACGAGCTGCGCCGCGGCGGCGCGACGGTGGCGATCGCCGGCGGGGTGAACCTCAACCTGCTGCCGGAGACCAGCGCGGTGATCGGCCGGTTCGGCGCGCTCTCCCCGGACGGCCGTTGCTACACCTTCGACCACCGCGCGAACGGCTACGTCCGCGGCGAGGGTGGTGGGCTGGTCGTGCTCAAGGCGCTCTCCGCGGCGCTCGCCGACGGCGACCCGGTGCACTGCGTGATCCTCGGCGGCGCGGTCAACAACGACGGCGGCGGTGCCGGGCTGACCGTCCCGAACCCGGTCGCCCAGACCGAGGTGATCCGGTTGGCCTGCCACCGGGCTGGGGTGGCCCCGGCCGACGTGCAGTACGTGGAGCTGCACGGCACCGGCACCCCGGTTGGCGACCCGATCGAGGCAGCGGCCCTGTCCGCCGCGCTCGCCGCCAGCCGGCCGGCCGGCCGACCGCTGCTGGTCGGCTCGGTCAAGACCAACATCGGTCACCTGGAAGGCGCCGCCGGCATCGCCGGCCTGCTCAAGACCATCCTCGCCATCAGCCACCGACGACTGGTGCCCAGCCTCAACTTCGAGGCCCCGCACCCGCTGATCAAGCTCGACGAGCTCAACCTGCGGGTGGTCTGCGCCGAACGCGACTGGCCCGCCGCCGACCGGCCGCTGGTCGCCGGGGTCAGCTCCTTCGGAATGGGCGGCACCAACTGCCACCTGCTGCTGGCCGAGGCGCCGCCCCGCCGCGCGGTGCACCGGGACCGCGCCCCGAGCGCCGACGCGCCGTGGTTGCTGTCGGCCCGTACCGCACCGGCGCTGCGCGCCCAGGCCGCCGCGTTGTCCGGCCACGTCACCGCCGACCCGTCGGTCGAGCCGGCCGACGTCGCGTACTCGCTGGCCCGCACCCGGGAGCGGTTCGAGCACCGGGCGGTCGTGCTCGGCGCCGACCGGCACGAGCTGCTCGCCGGCCTCGACGCGCTCGCCACCGGCCGCCCTGCCGACGCCGTCGTCGCCGGCCGGGTGGCCACCGGCCGGCGGGTGTTCGTCTTCCCCGGCCAGGGCTCGCAGTGGCCGGCGATGGCCCGCGAACTGCTCGCCCACTCGCCGGTCTTCGCCGACCGGCTCACCGCCTGCGCGCAGGCGCTCGCGCCGTACGTCGACTACCCGCTGCTCGACGTGCTGCGCGAGGTGCCCGGCGCGCCGAGTCTGGACCGGGTCGACGTGGTGCAGCCCGCGCTCTGGGCGGTGCTGGTCTCGCTGGCCGAGCTCTGGCGCTCGCACGGGGTCGAGCCGGACCTGGTCGTCGGCCACTCGCAGGGCGAGATCGCGGCCGCGACCGTGGTCGGCGCGCTGTCGCTGGCCGACGGGGCGCGGGTGGTCGCGCTGCGCAGCCGGGCCATCGCCGCGGTCTCCGGCGGCGGCGGAATGGCCTGGATCGGCGCCCCGGTCGACCTGCTCGTCGAGCGGCTGCGGGCCACCACGGGGGTGAGCCTGGCGGCGGTGAACGGGCCGCGCTCGGCGGTCGTCTCCGGCGACCTGCGACAGATCGGGCGGCTGCGCGAGGCGATCGAGGCGGACGGGCACCGGACCAAAGACGTGCCGGTGGACTACGCCTCGCACTCGCCCGCGGTCGACGGTCTGCGCGACGAGATCGTCGAGGCGTTGGCCCCGATCCGGCCGCGTTCCACCACCGTCCCGTTCGTCTCCACCGTGACCGGCGAGCCGATCGACACCGCCGAGCTCGACGCCGACTACTGGTTCCGCAGCCTGCGCCAGCCGGTCCGGTTCGACCAGGCGACCAGGACCGCGCTGCGCCTCGGCGGCGCGCTGTTCATCGAATGCAGCCCGCACCCGGTGCTCACCGCCAGCATCGAGGAGACCGCCGAGGAACTGGAGTCCGACGCGCTGGCCGTGGGCACCCTGCGCCGCGACGACGGCGGCCAGGCCCGGCTGCGGCACGCGCTGGCCCAGGCGTACGTCGGTGGGGCCGATGTCGACTGGGACGCGTACTGCGTCCGGCCCGACGCTCGGCCGGTCGACCTGCCGACGTACCCGTTCCAGCGGGAGCGGTACTGGCTCGGCGACGCCGCGCGCCCGAATGGGCAGGACGTCGCCACGGCGGTGCCGCAGACCGCCGCGCCGGCCGGGACAGCACCACCCGCGGCGTCCCGGCGGGAACTGCGTGACCTGGTACTGGCGACGGCGGCGGCCGTCCTCGGACATCGTGACGCCGCCGAACTCGACCCGGTACGCACCTTCAAGGAGCTGGGCTTCGACTCGGTGAGCACGGTCGAGCTGCGGCACCGGCTGCGCGCCGCGACCGGGCTGCGCCTGCACACCACCGTCGTCTTCGACCACCCCACCCCGAACCGGCTCGCCGAACACCTGCACGCCGCGCTGGGCCAGCCCCCGGCGGGCACCGGCGGAGCTCGGGTCGACGCCGGCCACCGCGCCGGCCGGGACAGCGAACCGATCGCCGTCGTGGCCATGGGCTGCCGCTACCCCGGTGGGGTCAACTCCCCCGAAGAGCTGTGGCGGCTGATCTCGACCGGCACCGACGCGATCTCCGCGCTGCCCACCAACCGGGGCTGGGACCTGGACACCCTCTACGGCGCCGGCCCGGAGCGGCCCGGCACCTGCGCCACCCGGTACGGCGGCTTCCTGCACGACGCGGACCTCTTCGACGCGGCGTTCTTCGGTGTCAGCCCCCGCGAAGCGCTGGCCATGGACCCCCAGCAGCGGCTGCTGCTCGAGGTGGCCTGGGAGGCGTTCGAGCGGGCCGGCATCGACCCGGCCGACCTCGCCGGCTCGGCGACCGGGGTGTACGTCGGCGCGATGGCCACCGACTACGGTCCCCGGCTGCACCTGCAGACCGGGGCCGCCGAGGGGCACCTGCTCACCGGGACCGCGCTGAGCGTGGCTTCCGGCCGGATCGCCTACACCTACGGTTTCCAGGGCCCAGCGGTCACCGTCGACACCGCCTGCTCCTCGTCACTGGTCGCCATCCAGCTCGCGCTCGAGGCGTTGCGTCGCGGCGACTGCCCGCTCGCCCTGGCCGGCGGGGTGACCCTGATGGCCAACCCGGGCAACCTGGTGGAGTTCAGTCGGCAGAACGGGCTGGCCGTGGACGGCCGGGCCAAGGCGTTCGCCGCCTCGGCCGACGGGACCGCCTTCGCCGAGGGCGCCGGGGTGCTGCTGCTGGAACGGCTCGACGACGCGCGCCGCAACGGGCACCCGGTGCTCGCGGTGCTGCGCGGTGGCGCGGTCAACCAGGACGGCGCCAGCAACGGGCTGACCGCGCCGAACGGCCTGGCCCAGGAACAGGTCATCCGGCTGGCACTGGCCGACGCCGGACTCGGCGCCCAGGACGTGGACGTCGTCGAGGCGCACGGCACCGGCACCGTGCTGGGCGACCCGATCGAGGCGCACGCGATCCAGGCGACGTACGGCGAGAACCGGACCGGGCAGCCGCCGGTCTGGCTCGGCTCGGTGAAGTCGAACATCGGGCACACCCAGGCCGCCGCCGGGGTGGCCGGTGTGATCAAGATGGTGCAGGCGATGCGGTACGGCGTACTGCCCCGCTCGCTGCACTGCGAGGAGCCGACCACCAAGGTCGACTGGGACTCCGCCGGGGTCAGGCTGCTGACCGAGCAGCGACCCTGGCCGGCGACGGGGCGGCCGCGGCGCGCCTCGGTGTCGAGCTTCGGCATCAGCGGTACCAACGCGCATCTCATCCTGGAGTCGGCCGAGCCGGCCGAGCACCCGGACGAGGCCGGGCCGGCGACCGGCGACCCGCTGCCCTGGGTGCTCTCCGCGCGGACCGGTGACTCGCTGCGCGCGCTGGCCGAGCTGCTGCGCGGGTACGCCACGGACGCCCCGGACGCGGATTTCGGTGCCGCCGCCGCCGTACTGGCCGGCCGCGTCGCCTTCCCGCACCGGGCGGTCGTGTTCGGCGCCGACCGGCCCGGACTGTGCGCCGCACTGGCCGATCTCGCCGCCGGTACGCCGAACCCGGCGGTGCTGACCGGCGTCGCCACGAACCGTCCCGGGCCGGTCGCGGCGGACGGCCAGTCAGCCGAGGCCGAGCCGGGCGTCGACGGGGCCGGTTCCGACGCCCTCAGCGCCGCCGCCCGGGCCTGGGTCGATGGCGAGCCGGTCGGCTGGGCGCGGCTGCTCGGTCTTCCGACGCATCGTCCCGAGCTGCCGAGCTACCCCTTCGAGCGCCGGCGCTACTGGCTCTCCGACGCGGCCCAGCCGGCCACCGAGACGGTCCGGCACCCGCTGCTCCGCTCGGCGGTGCCGGTGGCCGAGAACGGCGGGCTGCTGCTCGGTGGGCGGCTGTCCGACACCGACACGCCCTGGCTGGTCGACCACATGATCGCCGGGCGGGTGCTGCTGCCCGGTACCGCCTTCGTGGAGTTCGGGCTCGCCGCCGCCGCCGCGGTCGGCGCCGACCGGCTCGCCGAGCTGACCCTGCACGCCCCGCTGGTGCTGGCCGAGGCGGCAGCCGCGGAGCTGCAGATCTGCCTCGGCGAGGCCGAGGCGGACGGTCGCCGTACGCTCAGCATCCACTCCCGGCCGGTCGGTGAGGCCGAGGCCGAGTGGACCCGGCACGCCAGCGGGTCGGTGGCCCCCGCGACCGCCGACCCGACGTCCGAACCGCTCACCGTCTGGCCGCCGGCCGGTGCCGAGCCGATCGATCTGGCCACCGCGTACGCCGACCTGGCCGCGGCCGGTTACCAGTACGGCCCGGCGTTCCGGGGACTGGTCGCCGCCTGGCGGTGCGGCGCTGACCGGTACGCCGAGGTGCGGTTGCCCGATGTCGGCGGCGCGCGTGACTACCGCATCCACCCGGCCCTGCTGGACGCCGCCCTGCACCCGCTGGTGCTCGACACCGGGGCCGGCGACGGCGGACTCCGGCTGCCGTTCGTCTTCTCCGACGTGCGGGTCACCGGGGCCGGCGCCGACCGGCTGCGGGTCCGGCTGAGCCCCGGCGCGGACGGCGCCGTCGCGCTGACCCTCCACGACGGCACCGGCCAGCGGATCGGTGCGGTGGCCGCGCTCAGCATGCGCAGTGTGCCGCCGGGCACCGAGCTGACCGCACCGGGCGCCTCCGGGCCGGGCCTGCACGACCTGCGCTGGGTCCCCACCGGTACGCCGCAGGCGCAGCTCGCCGGCCGGAGCTGGGCGGTGCTCGGCGACACCGGAGCGGCCGACGCGATCCGCGCCGAGCTGGACGCCGCCGGGGTGACCGTCTCTCGGCACCACGACCTCGCCGCGCTGGCCGGGCCGGACGCCGGTACGGTGCCGCCGGTCGTGCTGGTGCCGCTGCCCGACGAGGACGACCTCGAACCGGCGGGCCGGGCCCGGACCCACCTGCACCACGTCCTCGGGCTGCTGCGCCAGTGGCTGGGCGAGGTCCGGTTCACCGGCGCCCGGCTGGTCCTCCTGGCCGGGCACCGGTCGGTGGGCACGGCCGCGGTGTGGGGGCTGGTACGGACCGCGCAGGTCGAGCACCCCGGCCGGTTCGTGCTGGCTGACCTGCCCGGCGGTGGCGACTCCGCCGGCCGGTGGCAGCGGCTGGCCGCCGCGTTGGACGCCGGTGAACCGCAGTTCGCCGTGGCCGACGGCGCGCTGCTGGTGCCCCGGCTCGCCCGCCGGGAGTCCCGGCCCGGCCCGCTGGTGGACCTCGGCTCGGGCACGGTCCTGGTCACCGGGGGCACCAGCGGCCTGGGCGCGCTCGCCGCGGCCCGACTGGTCGAGCGGCACGGCGTGCGCGACCTGCTGCTGACCTCCCGTCGGGGCGAGAGCGCCGACGGCGTCGCCGAGCTGGTACGGCGGCTGACCGGGCTCGGTGCGTCGGTCCGGGTGGCGGCCTGTGACGTGGCCGACCGGGCGGCGTTGACCGGGCTGCTGGCCACGATCCCGCCGCGGCGACCGCTGGTCGGCGTGGTGCACGCGGCCGGGGTGCTCGGTGACGCCACGGTGGACCGGCTCGACGCGTCTGCGCTGGACCGGGTGCTCCGCCCGAAACTCGACGCCGGCTGGCTGCTGCACGAGCTGACCGCCGAGCTGCCGGTACGGATGTTCGTGCTCTTCTCCTCGGTGGCCGGCCTGCTGGGCAACGCCGGACAGGCCAACTACGCCGCGGCCAACGCCTTCCTCGACGCCCTGGCCGGTCACCGGCGCGACCTCGGCCTGCCGGGTACCTCGATCGCCTGGGGCCTGTGGGGGGTCCGGACGCAGATGACGGAGGGTCTCTCGGCCGCCGACGAGGCCCGGCTCGCCCGCGCGGGTCTGGCCGGCCTGAGCCAGCGGCAGGGACTGGAACTGTTCGACGCCGCGCTGCGCGACGCCGGGCAGGGCGACCCGCTGGTGGTCGCCGCCCGCTGGGAGCCGGCCGGCCTGCGGGCCCGGCTGGACGCAGGTGGCGAGTCACCGGCGATCCTGCGGCAACTACTGGGTGCCGGCCGTCGGGCGGCGCCCGCCAGCCCGGCCGGCACCGTGCTGGCGGGTGCCGCCGGTGTCGTGCCCGGCGCCACCGGCCCGGCGGCCGCCGCCAGGCTGGCCGACCAGCTGGCCGGGCTGGACCACACCGAGGGCCGCCAACTGGTGCTGGACCTGGTCGGGCGGACCGTGGCGCTGGTGCTGGCCTACGGCCCGCAGGACACCGTCGAGGCCGACCGGCCGTTCACCGAACTCGGACTGGACTCGCTGTCCTCGATGGACCTGCGCGACCGGCTCGCGGCCGACACCGGTCTGCCGCTGCCCGCGACGCTGGTCTTCAACGAGCCGACCACCGAGGACGTGGCGGACTGGATCCTGCGCGAGCTGATGCCCGCCCCGCCGGCCGCCGACGAGCTGCTGCGCGAGGCGCTGGACCGGGTCACCGCCCGCCTGGCCGACGCCGACCCGGACGAACAGGACCGGGTGACGGCCGTGCTGCGGGCCGCGCTGCACCGGTTCGACGGCGGGCGCGACCAACAACCGGACACCCCGGCCCTGGCGCCGGTACTGACGTCGGCCCGCCTGGGCACGGCCTCTGACGAGGATCTCTTCAATTTCATCGACAGCCAGCTCTGAAACCACACCGGACACACGAAGAAGGGGAGGGACAGCCATGGCGATCGAAGACAAGCTCCGTGACTATCTCAGGCGGGTCACCGCTGATCTGGCCGATGCGAAGCAGCAGCTGGCCGTGGCCGACGAACGGCACCACGAGCCCATCGCGGTCATCGGCATGGCCTGTCGCTACCCCGGCGCCGTGACGACCCCGGAGCAGCTCTGGGACGTCGTCGCCGGCGAGGTGGACGCCACCGGCGAGTTCCCGACCGACCGTGGCTGGGACCTGGAGAAGCTCTACAACCCGGACCCGGACGCTTACGGCACCTCGTACACCCGCCGGGGTGGCTTCATCGACGACCCGGCCGGCTTCGACGCGCCGTTCTTCAACATGAGCCCCCGGCAGGCCCTGGCGACCGATCCGCACCACCGACTCTTCCTGGAGATCACCTGGGAGGCGTTCGAGCGGGCCGGCATCGACCCTGCCACGGTGCGCGGCGACCGGGTGGGCATCTGGTCGGGGATGATGTACGACCACTACTCGACCCAGTTCCTCGGTGACATGCCGACGAGCGTCGAGGGCACCCTGATGGTCTCCAGCGTGCCGAGCGTGCTCTCCGGCCGGGTGGCCTACACGTTCGGGTTGGAGGGCCCGGCGGTCACCCTGGACACCGCCTGCTCGTCCTCGCTGGTCGCGCTGGACCTGGCCGTGCAGGCACTGCGGTCCGGGGACTGCCCGATGGCGCTCGCCGGTGGGGTCACCGTGATGGCGGTACCCGATCCGTTCGTCGAGTTCTCCCGCCAGCGGGCCCTGGCCACCGACGGCCGGTGCAAGGCGTTCTCCGACGACGCCGACGGTGCGGTGTGGGCCGAGGGAGCGGGCGTGCTGCTGCTCGAACGGCTCTCCGACGCGCGGCGCAACGGTCGCCGGATCCTGAGCGTCATCCGCGGCATCGCGGTGAACCAGGACGGTACGAGCAACGGGATGACCGCCCCCAGCGGGCGCGCCCAGGAGCGGGTCATCCGGCGGGCGCTGGCCGACGCGCGGCTGGAGCCGGCCGCGATCGACCTGGTCGAGGCGCACGGCACCGGCACGCCGCTGGGCGACCCGATCGAGGCGACCGCCATCCTCGCCACCTACGGGCAGAACCGCCCGGCCGACCGGCCGCTGTGGCTGGGCTCGTTGAAGTCCAACATCGGGCACAGCCAGGCCGCGGCCGGCGTCGGTGGCCTGATCAAACTGATCATGGCGATGCGGCACGGCACGATGCCCCGGACGGTGAACGTCACCGAGCCGACGCACCACGTCGACTGGAGCTCCGGCGCGGTGGAACTGCTCACCGAGGCGCGGCCCTGGGCCCGCCTGGACGAGCAGCCGCGCCGGGCCGGGATGTCCTCGTTCGGCATCAGCGGGACCAACGCGCACGTGATCCTGGAGGAGCCCACCGAGGCGCAGGCGCCCGCACCGGCAGCCGGGCACCCAGGCCCGCACGCCTGGGTGATCTCTGCCCGCACCCCGACCGCGCTGCGCCGGCAGGCCCGGCGACTGCACGACCGGGTGCTCGCCGACGCCGCCGTACGGCCTGCCGACATCGCCTTCTCGCTGGCCGACACCCGGGCCCGTTTCGACCACCGGGCGGTGGTCGTCGGCCGGGACCGCGCCGAGCTCGTCGACCGGCTGGCCGGATACGTCGACGGCCGGCCCGGCGCGGTGGTACCGGCCGGCGTCGCCCGGGGCCAGGTGTCGACCACCTTCCTCTTCACCGGGCAGGGTGGCCAGCGCCCCGGCATGGGCCGGGACCTGTACCGGGCGTTCCCGGTCTTCGCGGCGGCCTTCGACGAGGCCTGCGCGGCGCTCGACCCGTACCTGGAGCGGCCGCTGCGCGAGGTGATGTGGGCCGAGCCGAACACGGCCGGCGCGGCGGCGCTGAACCAGACCCTCTACACCCAGCCGGCGCTCTTCGTCTACGAGGTGGCCGCCTTCCGGCTGCTCACCTCGCTCGGGGTACGCCCGACCAGGCTGGCCGGGCACTCCGTCGGCGAGATCGCCGCCGCGCACGTGGCCGGCATCTGGACGCTGGCCGACGCCGCCCGCCTGGTCGCCACCCGCGCCCGGCTGATGCAGAACCTGCCCGCCGACGGCGCGATGGTCGCGGTGGCGGCACCGGCCGCCGAGGTACGCGCCTCGCTGGCGGGGATGGAGCACCTGGTCGGGATCGCCGCGATCAACAGCCCCGGTGACGTGGTGGTCTCCGGCGACGAGCAGTCCTGCCTTGCCGTGCAGGCGCACTGGCGCGCGCTCGGCAAGCGCACCGGACGGCTGCCGGTCAGCCACGCGTTCCACTCGCCGCTGATGGAGCCGATGCTCGACGAGTTCGCCCGCGAGCTGAAAGCGACCAGTTTCGGCGCGGCCCAGCTGCCCTACGAGACCAACCTCGGGCCGGAGCGGTCCTGGACCGACCCCGACTACTGGGTGGACCAGATCCGCCAGACCGTCGGCTTCGCACCGATGATCGAGCTGCTGGAGGCCGCCGGCACCGACGTCTACCTGGAGGTCGGTCCGTTGCCGGTGCTCTCCGGGATGGCCGGCAACTGCCTCACCGACCAGCGGGCGGTCGTAACCGCCACCTACCGCCGCAAGCAGGAGGAGCTGGAGGCGCTCCACGGCTGCCTCGCCGAAGCGTTCGTGGTCGGCGTGCCCGTCGACTGGGCGGCCCTGGCGGCCGACGGGCGCGCCGTCGACCTGCCGACCTACGCCTTCGAGCGGGAGCGCTACTGGCTGATCCACCGGCGCTCCAGCGCGGACGTCGCCTCGGCCGGGCTGCGCCCGGTCAACCACCCGCTGCTGCGCGCCGCGGTCGACGTCGCCGACGGTACCCGGGTGGTGGTCACCGGCCGGGTGTCACTGACCGAGCTCCCCTGGCTCGCCGACCACGCGGTCGGTGGCGGGGTGGTCGTGCCCGGCGCCGCCCTGCTCGACGTGGTCGGCCAGGTCGGTGCCCAGGCCGGGCTGGCCGAGGTGGTGGAGCTGACCTTCGAGGCGCCGCTGGTGCTGCCCGCCGACGGCGGACTCTCGCTACAGGTGGTGGCCGACGGTGGCGACGGCACGGTGGGCGTCTACGCCCGCGCCGACGGCGACGACACCTGGGTACGACACGCCAGCGGCATCCTCGCCCCGGACGGCGGCGGCACCGACGGCCGGTGCGGCTGGGCGACCTCGTGGCCGCCGGCGGGTGCGGTCCCGATCGCCTTCGACGGCGCGTACGACCGGCTGGCCGAACTCGGCTACGAGTACGGTGACGCGTTCCGCGGCGTACAGGCCGCCTGGCGGGCCGACGACGCGCTCTACGTCGACGTCGCCCTGCCGCAGGCCGCCGAGACCGAGGGCTTCGGACTGCACCCGGTGCTGCTGGACACGGCGTTTCACCCGTACATCTTCGAGGGTGGTTCGGACGAGCTGCGGTTGCCGTTCGTCTTCCGGGGGGTCCGGCTGGCTGGCCACGGCGCCTCGGCGCTGCGGGTCCGGCTCAGCTCCGACGGCGCGGACAAGCTCGCGGTCGAGGCCGCCGACGCGGACGGCCGGCTGGTACTCGCCATCGAGGAGCTGCGGGTCCGGCCGGTCTCCATCGCCTCGATTGTCACCGCGATGGGCCGGGCCACCGGGCCGGCCGGGTTCTTCGGCCTGGACTGGGTGGACCTGCCGGTCGCCGGCGCCGACGAGGCGCCGACCTGGCGGTACCTCGGCGAGCCGGTGGCCGGGCTGCCCGGTCACCCGACGGTGGCCGCGCTGGCCGCCGCGGTGGCCGGCGGCGAGCGGTGCGACTTCGCGGTCTTCTCCGGCGCCGGCACCGAGCCGGACGTGCCGACCGCCGCCCGCGAGCTGACGGGGCGGGCGCTGGAGGCCATGCAGCAGTGGGTCGCCGACGAGCGGCTGGCCGGATCCCGGCTGGTCTTCCTGGCCGACCCGCGGTCGGTGCGCACCGGCGCGGTGTGGGGACTGGTCCGCGCCGCGCAGGTCGAGCACCCCGGCCGGTTCGTGCTGGCCGGCCTGCGGGCAGACGCCGGTGACGCGCCGTGGGGCCGGCTGGCCGCCGCGGTCGGCAAGGGCGAGTCGCAGTGCCTGGTCGAGGCGGAGAAGATCCTGGTGCCGCGGGTCAGCCGTCGGTCGCCCGCCCCGGTGGACGAGCTGGACCTGGCGGACGGGACGGTGCTGGTCACCGGCGGTACCGGCGGTCTCGGCGCACTGGTCGCGACCCGGCTGGTGCAGCGCTTCGGCGTACAACATCTGTTGCTGACCTCCCGGCGCGGTCCGGCGGCCAGCGGCGCGGCCGAACTCGTCGCCCAGCTGGAAGGCCTCGGCGCCTCGGTCCGGGTCGCCGCCTGCGACGTCGCGGACGCCCCGGCGCTGGCCGAACTGCTGGCCTCGGTGCCGGCCGACCGGCCGCTGACCGCCGTGGTGCACGCCGCCGGGGTGCTCGACGACGCGCTGCTGGAGGGGCTCACGCCACAGCGGCTGGAGTCGGTCTTCCGGCCCAAGGCCCAGGCCGCCTGGCTGCTGCACGAGCTGACCGCCGACCTGCCCCTGCGGGCCTTCGTGCTGTTCTCCTCGATCGCCGGGGTGCTCGGCAACGCGGGGCAGGGCAACTACGCGGCGGCGAACAGCTTCCTCGACGCGCTCGCCGCCCACCGGCGGGCGTCCGGGCTGCCGGCGCTCTCCATCTCCTGGGGCATGTGGTCGATGTCGACCGGAATGGCCGCGGAGCTGACCGCGGCCGACGAGGCCCGGCTGTCCCGGGCCGGCGTGGCGGCCATCTCGGCCGAGCAGGGCCTGGACCTGTTCGACACGGCGCTGCGCGAAGCAACGACCGGCGACCCGCTGGTGGTGGCCTGCCGCTGGGACCTGGCGGCGCTGCGCTCGCGGGCCGAGAGCGGCGACGACATCCCGGTGGTGCTGCGCGGCCTGGTCCAGCCCGCCCTGCGACCGCAGGGCGGCAGCGCGGCGAGCGCCTTCGGCCCGGTCGCCCGGCTCGCCGCCCTGCCGACCGACGAGGCCCGGGCGGAGATCGTGGCGGCGCTGCGCTCGCACGTCGCCCGGGTGCTGGCGCACGGCTCGGCCGCCGCGGTGGAGATGGACCGGACCTTCAGCGAGATGGGCTTCGACTCGCTGACCGCGGTCGAGCTGCGCAACCGGCTCAACTCGGAGCTGGGCGTGCAGTTGCCGGCGGCGTTGGTCTTCGACCACCCCACCGTCGACGCGCTGGCCGACTACCTGCTCGGCGAGCTGGCGCCGGCGGCGCCGGCGGTCAACGACGTGCTGACCGAGACCCTCGACCGGATCACCGCGCAACTCGCCGACGACGACACCGGGGAGCGGGACCGGGTGGTGGCGACGTTGCAGGCGGCCCTGCTCCGGCTCGGCCTGGGGACCAGCGCGGAGGCGTCGAAGGCGCAGCTGGATGCCGCCTCGGACGAGGAGATCTTCCAGTACATCGACACCCAGCTCTGACGATCCAGCTTCTCACCACCCACGCGCTAGGACAGGGGATTTGACAGATGGCAGCCGAGAACAAGCTCCGCGAATATCTCAAGCGGGTCACCGTCGACCTGACTGAGGCGCGCCGGCAGCTCGCCGAGGCCGATGCCGGCCGGCACGAGCCGATCGCCATCGTGGGCCTGTCCTGCCGGTTGCCCGGCGCGCAGAACGTGGACGCCTACTGGGAACTGCTCCGCGACGGGCGTAGCGCGGTGCTCGACGACGCGCCGGACGGCCGGTACGACCTCGACCCGTACGTCGCCGACCACGGCGTCTACACCCGTCGCGGAGCCTTCCTCTCCGACATCACCCGCTGGGACTCCGGGTTCTTCGGCTCGCCACCCCGGGAGGCGCTGCGGATGGACCCGCAGCAGCGGCTGCTGATGGAGCTGACCTGGGAGGCGCTGGAGGACGCCGGCACCCCGCCGGCCCGGGTGGCGGGCAGCCGCACCTCGGTGATGATCGGCTTCTCGGACACCACCCAGTACGGCCGGTTGCAGTCCGACCTGCAGGGCGCCGCCGCCTTCACCGACCCGTACGCCGGGCAGGGCAGCTCGGCGAGCGTGGTCGCCGGCCGCCTCGCGTACCACTTCGACCTGCGCGGCCCGACCGTCACCCTGGACACCGCGTGCTCGTCGTCGCTGGTCGCGGTGCACCTCTCCAGTGCGGCGCTGCGCCGCGGCGAGTGCGACCTGGCGGTGGCCGCGGGCGGCTTCCTGCTCATCCAACCCGATCTGTACGTCAACGCCTGCGCCACCTCGATGCTCTCCCGGGACGGCCTGAACAAGACCTTCGACGCCGACGCCGACGGCTACGTGATGGGCGAGGGCGCCGGGGTGGTGGTGCTGGAGCGGCTCTCCGACGCGCTGCGCAACGGCCGCCGGATCCACGCGGTGATCCGCGGCTCGGCGGTCAACCAGGACGGTCACAGCAACGGGATGACCGCGCCGAACCGGGGCGCCCAGGTGGACGTCATCCGCCGGGCGCTGGCCGCCGCGCGGACCAGCCCGGACGAGATCTGCTACGTGGAGGCGCACGGCTCCGGCACCCGGCTCGGCGACTCGATCGAGCTCGGCGCGCTGGGCGACGTCTTCGGCGGCCGGTCCCCGGCGACGCCGCTGCACGTCGGGGCGGTGAAGACCAACATCGGGCACACCCAGGCGGCGGCCGGCATCGCCGGGCTGATCAAGACGGTGCTGGTGCTCAAGCAGGGTGTGGTCCCACCGAACCTCAACCTGGTCAACCCCTCCGAGGCGGCCCTGGCCAGCGACACCGTGCGGCCGGCGACGACGACGCTGGACCTGCCCGAGCAGGACCGGCCCCGGCTGGCCGGGGTCAGCTCGTTCGGCTGGTCGGGCACGAACGCGCACCTGGTGCTGGAGGCCGCCCCGCAGGCCGAGCCGGTCGCCGAGGCACCCGGCCCGTACCTGCTGCCGGTCTCCGCGCACCACCCGGCGGCGTTGCGTGAGCAGCTCGGCGCGCTGGGCGGCACGCTGGACCGCTGCACCGTCGCCGACCTGGCGTACACCCTGCAGAGCGGGCGGGCCGAGCACCGCTTCCGCCGGGCGGTCCTCGCCACGGACACCGCCGACGCCACCGGGCGGCTCACCGCCGCGGCCGGCGCGGCCGGTGTGCGCAGCCTGCGTGACCGGCCGCGGGTGGCCTTCCTGCTGCCCGACTCCGGTGCCGGTCACCGCGGGCTCGGAGGCGGGCTCTACCGGCGTGAGCCGGCCTACGCGACCGCGGTGGACAGCTGCGTCGAGATCGCCGCCGAGCATTGCGGGCTGGACCTGCGGCCGTTCCTCCACGCCGGACCCGGTGCCGAGGCCGACCGGCCGGAACTGGCCGAGTCGTTCCACTTCGTCGTCCAGTACGCGCTCGCCCAGCTGCTGCTGCACCGCGGGGTCCGGCCGGACGTGCTGGTCGGCCAGGGGATCGGCGAGCAGGTCGGGAACTGCCTGGCCGGGGTGCTCACCCTCACCGACGCGCTTCGGCTGACCAGCCTGCGGGCCCGGCCGACCGACGACACGGCGAGCGGCACCGAGGCGGCCGAGGTGTCCGACCCGGTGACCCGGCAGGCGCCGGCGATCCCCGTGGTCACGGTCGCGGCCGACGGTACCGACCTGGCCCGGCAGTTGCCGCGGGACGTCGACGTCCTGGTGGAGCTGGGCGCGGGTACCGTCCTCGGCGACCTGCTGGCCAGCCAGCTCCCCGATCAGCCGGACACCGTCCTGCTCGGCACCCTGCCCGCGGTGGCGACCGGCGGGGACGCGGCCGACGTGGCGAGCCTGCTGGACACCTGTGGGCGGCTGTGGGAGATCGGGGTGACCCTCGACTGGTCCGCGCTGCGCGGTGGCCCGGCCCGGCTGGCGGACCTGCCGACCTATCCGTTCCAGCGGCAGCGGCACTGGTTCGAGCGACCGGCCAGCCCGGCTGTGGCCCGGCCGGGCACCGAGGCGGTCGAGGCCGAGCCTGCCCCGGGCGACGAGCACGTGCGGTTGCTGACCCAGCGATGGCGAGCGGCGCCCACCGGTGCCGCCACCGTCCCGACCGCCGGGCGGTACGTGCTGCTCGCGCCGGCCGGTGCCGGTGCCGCCACCGAGGTGGCCGACGAACTGGCCACCCGGCTGCGCCGCTCCGGCGGCGACGTGGTGCTGGCGACCTGCCCCGGCGACCTCGTCGCGCTGCTCGGCGCCGGCCCGAACACGGTGGTCGACCTGTCGATGACGCAGCCGGTGCCGGCCGACGCGGCCGCCGCCGCGGTGCACGGCGCCTCGGCGGTGCTCGCCGCCTGCGGCGGTAGCGGCCGCAGCGGTACCCGGGTGATGGTGGTCACCCAGGGCGGCCAGGCGGTGCCGGACAGTGCCGGGGTGACCGTCGGTGGCACCGCGCCGGCCCAGGCCGCGGTCGCGGTGCTGCCGGTGGTCGCCAATCAGGAGTACCTGGACCTGGAGAGCGTCAACGTCGACCTCGACCCGGAGTACGGCCCCGGCGCGATGGCCGACGCCCTCGCCGCCGAGCTGGGCCGCCGCTCCGACGGGGTGCTCGTCGCCCACCGGGGCGGCAACCGGTACTTGCCGACGTACGAGGCACCGGCGACGCCGCTGGAGACCCACCCGGTGGCCAGCGGCGGCACCTACCTGATCACCGGCGGTCTCGGCGACATCGGTCTCACGATCGCCGGGCACCTGGTGCGCAACGGCGCGGCCGGGCTGGTGCTGACCAGCCGGCGTGGGCTGCCCGACGACCCGGACGACCCCCGGCACGCCGCCGTGGCGGCCCTGCGGGCGCTCGGCGCGACGGTGCGCACCCCGCGTGTCGACGTCACCGACGAGGCGGCCATGCGGGCGCTCTTCACCGACGTCCGGATCGACGGCGTGGTGCACGCGGCGGCTGACGCCGGCACCGACACCTTCGTGGCACTGCGGGACCTCGACGGGGCCGCGGTGGCCCGGCAGTTCGGAGCCAAGGTGGACGGCGCCCGGGTGATCGCCCGGATCGTCGCCGGATTGGACGACCGGCTGGTACCGGACTGGTGCCTGCTCTTCTCCTCGACCTCGGCCCTGCTCGGCGGGGTGACCTTCGGTGGCTACGCCGCGGCGAACGCGGCGCTGACCGCGCTCGCACACGCCGGCGCCGACGGACGCAGCCGGTGGATCTCCGCCGGCTGGGACACCTGGGCCTGCACCCTGCAGCGGCTGCGCGACGGGATCGGCGCGAGCATGGCGAGCCACTCGATGAGCGACGCCGAGGCCCTGGCCGCCTTCGACCGGCTGGTCGGCACCGCGCTGCCCGCCGTGGTGGTCGCCGCCGGCGGCTTGGACGACCGGCTGCCCCTCCTCGGCGGCGCGACCGTCGAGCCGGTCGGCGGGGATGCGATCCGCCACCCGCGCCCGGATCTGCCGCAGCCCTACACCCCGCCGCTGACCGGCACCGAGCGGGCGCTGGCCGAACTCTGGTCCGACGTGCTCGGCATCGAGCCGGTCGGCATCCACGACAACTACTTCGACCTCGGCGGCACCTCGCTGCTGGTGCCCCGGCTGCTGGGGCTGGTCAAGAACCGGTTCGCGGTGGCGGTACCGACCGTGTCGCTGTTCGAGGCGCCGACCGTCCGGTCCTTCAGCGCGCTGCTCGAGCAGCAGCGTGGCCCGGCCCCGGCGGCGCCGGCCCGGACCGGAGAGCCGGCCGTCGCGCCGGCCGCCGTCGCCGCGCCGGTGGCACCCGTGCCGGTCGCCGCACCGGCCGCGCCCGGCGGCGCCGAACTGGTCTTGGCGGCATCGACCGCGCCCGTGCTCGACGGGGAGCAGCTGGACCGGCGGATCGCCATCGTCGGGATGGCCGGGCGGTTCCCGGGCGCCGAGGACGTGGCCGCCTTCTGGCGCAGCCTCTGCGCCGGTGAGGAGCTGATCAGCTTCTTCACCCCGGAGGAGTTGGTCGAGGCGGGCGTGCCGGCCGAGCTGGCGCACGACCCGGCCTACGTACCGGCCCGTCCGATCCTCGACGACATCGCCGGCTTCGATGCCGGGTTCTTCGGCATCAGCCCGCGGATGGCCGCGCTGACCGACCCGCAGCAGCGGCTCTTCCTCGAGGTCTGCTGGGAGGCGCTCGAACAGTCCGGCTACTGCCGGCCGGAGCACCGGGGGCGGGTGGGGGTCTTCGGTGGCACCAACATCAGCACCTACCTGCTCGGCGCGCTCGGCCAGCTGAGCATGCACGAGGACCTGAGCGAGTACGAGCTCATCATGGGCAACGACAAGGACGCCCTGACCACCACCGTGTCGTACCTGTTCGACCTGCACGGCCCGAGCGTCGCGGTGCAGACCTTCTGCTCCACCTCACTGGTCGCGGTGCACCTGGCGGTCCGCAGCCTGCGCAGCGGCGACTGCGAGATGGCGCTGGCCGGCGGCGTGTCGATCCGGGTGCCGGACAAGCAGGGCCACCTGTCCACCCCGGGCGGCATGGAGTCGCGCGACGGGCACGTGCACACCTTCGACGCGCAGGCCAGCGGGACGATGTTCGGCGACGGCGCCACCGTCGTGGTGCTCAAGCGGCTGGACGCCGCGCTGCGCGACGGCGACCACGTCTACGGAGTCATCCGCGGCTCGGCGATGAACAACGACGGCGCGCTGAAGGTCGGTTACACCGCGCCGAGCGTCGCCGGACAGGCCCGGGTGATCGCCGACGCGATGGCCGACGCCGGGGTGAGCCCCGAGGAGATCAGCTACGTCGAGGCGCACGGCACCGCGACCGAATTGGGTGACCCGATCGAGGTCGCCGCGCTGACCCGGGCGTTCGGCAGCACCGAGCAGCGGCAGTACTGCCCGATCGGCGCGGTCAAGACCAACGTCGGGCACATGAACCACGCGGCCGGTACCGCCGGCCTGATCAAGACCGCGCTGTCCCTGCAGTCCCGGGTGATCCCGCCGACCCTGCACTACACCCAGGCCAACCCGGCGATCGACTTCGAGAACAGCCCGTTCTACGTCAACGTCGACCTCGCCGAGTGGCCGGCCACCGAGGGCCGGCCCCGCATCGCCGGGCTCAACTCCATCGGGATGGGAGGCACCAACGTGCACGTCGTCGTGCAGGAGCCGCCCGTACGCCCGGAGGTGCCGGAGACCGACGAGCTGACCGGCCCGGCGCACACCCGCCGGTACCAGGTGGTGCCGGTGTCGGCCCGGACCGCGAGCGCGGCGGACCGCGCGGTGCGGCGCCTCGGCGAGCACCTGGATTGCCAGCCGCACGCCAGGCTGGCCGACGTGGCGTTCTCGTTGCAGGTCGGACGCAAGACCTTCGAGCACCGGCGGGTGGCGGTGACCGCCACCCTGGACGAGACGGTCGGCACCCTGACCGGACGCGACGGTGCCCCGCCCCCGATGGGCCGGGTGGAGGCGGTACAGGGCCGACCGGTGGCGTTCCTGCTCGCCGGCGTCGGCGAGCAGTACCCGGGACTGGTCGGTGAGCTGTACCGGCGCGAACCGGTGTTCCGCGCCGCGCTGGACGAGTGCCTGGCCCCGATCGCCGCGGCACTGCCCGAACTGGACCTCACCGACCTGCTGACCGGGCCCCGCGGCGGCGGCTCCGACCTGGCGGCGCTGCTCGGCCGGGGCGGCGGCACCGACCCGCGTACCGCCGCCCTGCGCCGCACCGAGGTGGCCCAGCCGCTGCTCTTCGCCGTGGACTACGCGCTGGCCAGCACGTTGCTGGCCTGGGGGCTGCGGCCGACCGCGATGCTCGGCTACAGCCTCGGCGAGTACGTCGCGGCCTGCCTGGCCGGGGTGCTGTCGCTACCCGACGCGATCGCCCTGGTGGTGCACCGGGCCAAGCTGATCGGGGCGCTGGAGACCGGCTCGATGGCTGCGGTACCGCTGGCCGCCGACGAGCTGCGCCGCCGGTTCCGGCTGGAGCAGCGCGGGCTGGACATCGCCGCGATCAACGGGCCGGAGACGGTGGTGGTCGCCGGTCCGACCGCCGCGCTCGACCAGCTCGCCGCCGACCTGCGTCAGGCCGAGATCCCGTGCCGGCCACTGGAGACCAGCCACGCGTTCCACTCCCGGATGCTGGCCGGGATCAGCGACGAGCTGACCGCCTGGGTGGCCGCCAACATCCGGCTCAACCCGCCCCGGCTGCCCTACATCTCCAACGTCACCGGCGCGCTGGCCGACGCCGCGCTGGTGCGCGACCCGGCCTACTGGGCCCGGCACATGTGCCAGCCGGTGCAGTTCGAGGCGGGTGTGCAGGTGCTGCTCGCCGACCCGGAACTGGCCCTGGTCGAGATCGGCCCCGGCCAGTCGCTCGGCGCGCTGGTGCGCTCCGCCGGCTGCCCGCCGCGGCGCTGGCCGTTGATCACCGCGACGCTGCCGGCCGGCAGCGACCCGCGCCCCGCCGACCTGGTGCTCACCGACGCGCTGGCCCGGCTCTGGCTGACCGGCGTCGAAATCGACTGGGCGGCACACCACGGCCGCGGCGACGGGGCCACCCCGGTCTACCGGGCCGCCCCCGGCCGGATTCCGTTGCCCACCTACCCGTTCGAGCGGCAGCGGTACTGGATCGAGCAGACGCCGATGACCGCCGGGCGGGAGGGCGGCGCCGAGCTGCCGGCCGAACCGACCAGCCTGGCCGAGATCGGCCGGATCCCGCGGCTGCCCGAGGAGCAGTGGCTGCACCTGCCGGTGTGGCGGCAGACCGCAGCCCCGGCCGCCGACGAACGGCAGCCGGACTCGTGGCTGGTCTACGCCGGTACCGGCGCCACCGCCGACGGGGTGCTCGCCGAGCTGGAGCGGACCGCGGCGGCCACCGGCGCGCGGCTGACCGTGGTGCGGGCCGGCACGGAGTACCACGCGGCCGCCGACGGCTACACCGTCCGGCCGGGAGACCCGACGGACGCGCTCACCATGCTGCGCGCCCTGCGGGCGGCCGGGGTCGGACTGGACCGGGTGGTGCACCTGTGGACCCTCGGCGAGCTGCCGGACGACGACCGGACCGTGTCGCTGGGCCTGCACACCCTGGTCGCACTGGCCCGTGCGGCGGCCGAACTCGGCCTGGACCGGTGGGCTCTGGACATCGTCAGCACCGGCTCACAGCAGGTGCTCGACGGCGCCGAGGCCCGGCCGGCCAGCGCCACCGTGCTCGGCCCGGCCCTGGTCATCCCGCTGGAGTACCCGTCGGTCAGCACCCGGCTGGTCGACGTGGAGCCGGCCACCCCGGCCGGCGCGGTCGTCGCCGAGCTGCGTCGCCCGCGGACCGAGCCGACGGTGGCGATCCGCGCCGGTCGGCGCTGGGTGTGCGGCTACGAGTCGATCCCGCCGGCCGACCTGGACACCGCCCGCCAGGTGCTCCGCGACGGCGGGGTGTACCTGATCACCGGTGGGCTGGGCGGCATCGGGCTCGGCCTGGCCGCGCGGCTGACGCAGGACTGCCGGGCCCAGCTGGTGCTGTTCGGGCGCACCGGTCTGCCGGCGACCGAGCGGTGGGCCGGCATCCTGGCCGGCTCCGACAAGGTCGACGAGAGCACCCGCAGCCGGGTGGAACGGGTCCAGGCGCTCGTCGAGGCCGGGGCCGAGGTCGAGATCGTGGTCGGTGACGTCGCCGACCCGACCGACGTCCGGCGGGCGGTCGACACCGCCCGGGAGCGCTTCGGCGCGCTGCACGGCATCCTGCACACCGCGGGCGTACCCGGCACCGGGTTGATGCAGTTCAAGCTGCCCACCGACTCCGACCTGGTGCTCGCGCCCAAGGTCGCCGGCACCCGGGCGATCGTCGAGGCGCTGCGGGTCGGTGCCGACGACGAGATCCGGCTCGACTTCCTGGTGCTCTTCTCGTCGATCACCTCCGCCACGGGTGGTGGCCCCGGCCAGGTCGACTACTGCGCCGCGAACGCCTATCTGGACCGCTACGCCAACATGCTCACCGCCGCCGGACGCCCCACCCTCTCGGTGGACTGGGGCGAGTGGGCCTGGAACGCCTGGGACGGCGGGCTGAGCGGGTTCGACAGCGAGGTGCAGGCGTTCTTCTCGGCGAACCGGGCCCGCTTCGGCATCACCTTCGAGGAGGGCTGGCGCACCCTGCTGCGGGCGCTCGCCTCGGGGGAGTCGCAGTTGGTCGCGGCGACCCAGGACCTGGCCACCATGGTCCGGTTCAGCCGGTGGTTCAACGTCGAAGCGGTGACCGCGCCGAACGGCACGGCCAGCTCCGAGGCGCGCCACCCGCGGCCGGAACTGGTGACCCGCTACCAGGAGCCGACCGGGCCGACCGAGCTGGGCGTGGCCGAGGTCTGGTGCGACTCGCTCAAGCTGGAGCGGGTCGGCGTCGCCGACAACTACTTCGAACTCGGCGGCAACTCGCTGCTCGGCATCGCGCTGCTCAACACGCTGCGCCGCCGGTTCGCCGAGGCGGAACTGCCGCCACACATCCTCTACGAGGCACCGACGGTGGCCGCGCTCGCGCGAGTCATCGACGGCACCGCCGCCCGGGCCGCCGCCGCGGCCGAGGACGACGGTCAGCTGCGGGCGCAGCTGCGCCGGTCCGGTCTGAAGACCGCGGCGGCCCGCCGCCGCGCGTCGTGACGACGGTGTCCGTCTCCGCCAACCAGCGCACGCGACCCGTCGGCGGCGGGTGCTCGGCAAGTTCAGTCAACCAGGGTACGGAAAGGGAGAAGTCATGACCGTCATCGGCGTAGTCGGCGCCGGCGTCATGGGCGTCGGAGTGGCACAGAATCTGGCCCAGTACGGGTACGAGGTCGTCCTGGTCGACCGGACCGAGGAGATCCTCGCCGGGGCCCGGGCCGTGATCGCCCGCAACTGCCGGATGAGCCGGCTGATGGGCGGACCGGCGCTGGACCCGGACGCCATCCTGGCGAGGATCACCACCGCGGTGGGGGTCGAGGCGTTGGACAAGGCCTCGGCCGTGATCGAGAACGTCACCGAGAACTGGGACATCAAGCGCGAGGTCCACCAGCGCCTCGACGAGGTGTGCCCGCCGGAGACGGTGATCATCGTGAACACCTCGGCGATCCCGATCACCCGGGTAGCCGCGGTCGGCAAGCACCCGGAGCGGGTCATCGGGGTGCACTTCATGAACCCGGTACCGGCCAAGCCGGTGGTGGAGATGATCCCCGGCTTCCACACCTCGGCGTCGACCATCGAGCGCACCCGGGAGCTGCTCAGCGGGATGGGGAAGAAGGCGGTCGACGTCAAGGACGCCTCCGGCTTCGTCTCCAACCGGGTGCTGATGCTGACCGTGAACGAGGCGGCGTTCCTGGTCCACGAGGGCGTCGCCACCGCCGAGTCGGTCGACGAGGTGTTCCGGGGCTGCTTCGGGCACCCGATGGGTCCGCTGGAGACCGCCGACCTGATCGGCGTCGACACGATCCTCTACAGCGTCGAGGTCCTTTACGAGCACTACGCGGACAGCAAGTACCGCCCGTGCCCGCTGCTCAAGCAGATGACCGACGCCGGACTGCACGGCCGGAAGACCGGCCGTGGCTTCTACAACTACGAGAGCTGAGGACGACACCATGTCGGAGACGGTCAACACCCAGATCCTGTCCTTCATCCAGGGGCGCTTCCCGCAGGCGCAGATCGGCGAGACCGACGACATCTTCGCCTGCGGCTACATCAACTCGCTCTTCGCGATGGAGCTGGTGATGTTCCTCGAGAAGACCTTCGAGTTCACGATCCCGAACGACGAGCTGAGCATCGACAACTTCCGTACCGTCAGCGCGATGACCGCGCTGGTGGACCGGCAGCGTCGCGGCGTGACGGTCGGGTAGTGCGGCGATGACGAGTCTCATGCAGGCGCCGCTGCTGCTGACCGGACCAGTAACCCGGGCCAGCACCCGTGCCTTCGTCGACGAGCACATCTCTCCGTACGCCGACGCCTACGACCGGGCCGGCGCCATCCCCGAGGAACTGCTGGAGCGGATCGGCGACGCCGGGCTCTGGGCGCCGTTCCTGCCCCCGGCGGTCGGCGGCGCCGGGCTGGACCTGGTGACCCTCGGCGAGGTGCACGAGGAGGTGGGCCGGGGCTGCTCCTCGGTACGCAGCCTGCTCACCGTGCACACCATGGCCTCCTGGGCGGTGCAGCGCTGGGGCAACGCCGAACAGTTGGCGCGCTGGGGGCCGGAGCTGGCCAGCGGGCGTACCCTCGGGGCGTTCTGCCTCTCCGAGCCGGGCGCCGGCAGCGACACCTCCAACCTGGCCACCACCGCGGTCGCCCGGGGCGGCGACTGGCTGCTCAACGGGGTGAAGACCTGGACCACCGGTGGCCAGCGGGCGGACCTGTTCCTGGTCTTCGCCCGGACCGCGTCGAGCATCGTGGCGCTGCTGGTGCCGCGGGACACCCCCGGGGTGTCGGTGCGGCCGATCCACGACATGCTCGGCACCCGGGCGTCGATGCTGGCCGAGATCACCTTCACCGACGTGCTACTCGGCCGGGAAGCCCAGCTCGGCCCGAGCGCCTTCGCCTCCGGGATGGTGCTCACCGGCACGCTGGACCTCGGCCGGTACAGCGTCGCCACCGGCAGCGTCGGCATCCTCCAGGCCTGCCTGGACGCCTGCGTCGGCTACACCTCCCGCCGCCGGGTCGGCGGCTCGCCGCTGCGCGACCTGCCGCTGATCCAGGCGAAGATCTCCGACATGGTGACCGACGTCCGGGCGGCCCGGATGCTGGTCGCCGAGGCCGGCCGGCTCAAGGACGCCGGTGACGCCTCGACCATCATGGCGACCTGGGTGGCGAAGTACTTCGCCTCCACCGCCGCCGCGCGGCACGCCGCCGAGGCGGTCCAGGTGCACGGCGCCAACGGGTGCAGCCCGGACTACCCGGTCGCCCGCTACTACCGGGACGCGAAGGTCATGGAGATCATCGAAGGCAGCAACGAGATCCAACGGATGACCATCGCCGGCGAGGCCTACCGGGGGTGGGCGGCATGAGCGTGCTGGCGCAGGCCCCGCCGACCAAGCCCAAGCAGGGCCGGATCAAGTGCGTGGTCTGGGACCTGGACCACACCGTCTGGGACGGGGTGCTGCTGGAGGACGGCGAGGTGACCGTCCGGCCGGCCGCGGTCGCGCGGATCCGCGCGCTGGACGCGATGGGTGTGCTCAACTCGGTGGCCAGCAAGAACGACCACGAAGCGGCCATGGCCAAGCTGCGCGAACTCGGCCTGGACGAGATGTTCGTGTTCCCCCGGATCGGCTGGGACGCCAAGTCCGAGTCGATCCGGCAGATCGCCGCGAAGCTCAACCTGGGCCTGGACGCGTTCGCCTTCGTCGACGACCAGGAGTTCGAGCTGGCCGAGGTGGCGTACGCGCTGCCCGAGGTGACCTGTGTGGACGCCGCCGACATCGAGCAGGTGCTGACCGGGGTGGAGTTCCGGCCGCGGTTCATCACCGACGAGTCGGCCCAGCGCCGGGGCATGTACCAGAGCCAGCTGACCCGCGACGAGGTGGCCGCCGACTTCGTGGGGACCAGCGAGGAGTTCCTCGCCACCCTGGACATGACCTTCACGATCGAGCCGGCCCGGCGGGAGGACCTGCAGCGCGCCGAGGAGTTGACCGTCCGCACCAACCAGCTCAACTCGACCGGCAAGACGTACTCCTACGACGAGCTCGACGCGCTGCGCGAGTCACCGGACCACCTGCTGCTGGTCGCGACGCTGACCGACCGGTTCGGCTCGTACGGCAAGATCGGCGTCGCGCTGGTGGAGAAGAGCAAGCCGGACTGGCGGCTGCACATGATCCTGATGTCCTGCCGGGTGATGTCCCGGGGCGTCGGCTCGGTGCTGCTCGGCCACATCATGAGCCAGGCGAAGGCGGCCGGGGCCGGCCTGCGGGCGGACTTCGTGGAGACCGGCCGTAACCGGATGATGCAGATCACCTACGCGTTCAGCGGTTTCCGGGAGGTCAGCCGGGACGGTTCGCACCTGGTGCTGGCGGCAAACCTGGACAACCTGCAGGAGCCGCCGGACTACGTCCGGATCGAGGTGCTGCGGTGACCAGGACGGTCGACGACACCCGGCTGCGCCGCTGGCTGCCGTTCGGCATGTCCGACGGCGACGTGCGGCTCTACTGCCTGCCGCACGCCGGCGGGTCGGCGTCGGCGTACCGGCCCTGGTTCGGCCGGTTGGGGCCGGTGGCGGTCTGCCCGGTGCAGCCGCCCGGCCGGGAGACCCGGCTGCGGGAGGAGCCGTTCACCGGGGTGGAGGCGCTGGTCGGCGAGCTGGCCGAGGTGGTGCTCACGGAGGACGACCGCCCCTGGGCGGTCTACGGGCACAGCCTGGGCGCGGTGGTCGGGTTCGAGCTGGTGCGCGAGATCCGCCGGCGCGGCGGCCCGGACCCGGTGCACCTCTTCGTCTCCGCCAGCCCGGCACCCGCCACGCCGGACACCGACCCGCAGGTGACCGGGCTGGACGACGAGCAGGTGGTGGCGATGCTGCGCCGGCTCGGCGGTACACCGGACTGGATGCTGGCCGACCCGAGCGTACGGCGGATGATCCTGCCGCCGTTCCGCGGCGACTTCGCGCTCAAGGAGAACTACCGGTACCGGCCCGAGCCGCCGCTGCGGGTGCCGATCACCGCGATCGCGGCCAGCCACGACCCACGCGCCAGCGCGGTGTCGATGCACGGCTGGCGCGAGGAGACCACCGGGCGGTTCCGGGCGCACAGCATCGGTGGTGGACACTTCGCCGTCCTCGAACAGCCCTCGGTGACCCACCGGTACATCGGCGCGGCGCTCGGTGTGCTCGCCGGCGCCGGGCCGGTGGGAGGGACCCCGTGAGCACCGCGCAGATCGCGACGCGGTCGCCGCTGCCCGAGCGGTCGATCGACGATCCGCCCCGGCCGGCCCCGGTGCCGGCCGGGGCGCCGCCCCGGGTGCTCGCCGAGTGGTTCGACCGGGGGCTGCGGATCGACCCGACGGCCGAGGCGCTGCGGGTCGACGGGCACACCTACAGCTACCGCTGGCTGCACGAGCGGGCGTTGGCGCTGGCCGGCGACCTGGTCAGCACGGCCGGCGCGGCGCCGCGCCGGGTCGGACTGCTGGCCAGCCGCACCCCGCAGGCGTACGCCGGTCTGCTCGCCGCGGTCTACTCCGGTGCGGCGGTGGTGCCGCTGCACCCCGACTTCCCGGCCGAGCGGACCCGGCAGATGATGGCGGCGGCCCGGGTGGACACGCTGATCGTGGACGAGCACGGCGAGCGGGTGCTGCCCGAGTTGGCCGCCGAACTCACCGACGTGGTGGTGGTCCGCGAGCCGGGTGGCACCCCGCTGGCCGCGCCCCGGCAGGTCGGTGCCGACGAGATCGCCTACATCCTGTTCACCTCGGGCTCCACCGGCCGGCCCAAGGGCGTACCGGTGCTGCACCGCAACGTCGACGCGTACCTGCGGTTCGTGCACGACCGGTACGGCTTCACCGCCGCGGACGTCTTCTCCCAGACCTTCGACCTGACCTTCGACCTGGCGATGTTCGACCTCTTCGCGGGGTGGGGCAGCGGCGGCACGGTGGTCACCGTCCCGCCCACCTGCTACGCCAACCTCGCGGAGTTCCTGACCGAGCACCGGATCACCGTCTGGTTCTCCTCGCCCAGCGTGATCGCGCTGACCCGCCGGCTGCGCCGGCTGGCGCCCGACGCCTTTCCCAGCCTGCGCTGGAGCCTGTTCTGCGGGGAGCCGTTGCTCGCGCACGACGCCGCCGACTGGCAGGCCGCCGCACCGGGCAGCCTGGTGGAGAACCTGTACGGCCCGACCGAGCTGACCATCTCGTGCAGCGTGCACCGGTGGGACCCCGACTCGTCGCCGGCCCGCTGTGTCAACGACGTGGTGTCGATCGGCACCATGCATCCGGGCATGCGCCACCTGATCCGACCGGTCGCCCGGGAGGCGGCCGACGACGCCGGGATCGAGCTGCCCGGCGCCGCCGCCGGTACCGTCGGTGAGCTGTGCGTGACCGGGGACCAGATGTTCCCCGGTTACCTCGACCCGGCCGACGACGAGGGCCGGTTCCTGCGCCACGGCGGCGAGCGCTGGTACCGCACCGGTGACCTGGTCCGGCCGATCGGCGGCGGCGAACTGGCCTACCTCGGCCGGGTGGACCACCAGGTCAAGATCCGTGGGGTACGGGTCGAACTGGCCGAGATCGAGTGCCGGCTGCGCGCGCTGGACGGCGTCCAGGACGCGGTCGCGGTGGTGGTCGACGACGTGCTGGTGGCGTTCTGCGTGGGGGTACGCCGTCCGGCCGCCGTGCTGGCCGGCGAACTGGCCGCCACCCTGCCGCGCGCACTGCTGCCCCGGCGGTTCGTCTTCCTGGCCGAGTTTCCGCTCAACGCCAACCGCAAGACCGACCGTCGGGCGCTGGCCGCGACCGCCGCCGAGCTGGTCGGCAGCTGACCCGGCGAGCGAGGGGGGCACCGGCGGACCGCCGGTGCCCCCCTCGCTTGGTTCAGCTTGACTGTTACTGATCCTGCCCGACCAGGGCGGCCAGCTGGCGGACCGTCGGGTACTCCACCAGCGCGGTGACCGGCAGCTGCGCCGAGACGTTGCTGCGCAGCTTGGTGGCGAGCGAGATGGCGATGAGCGAGTGTCCACCCAGCTCGAAGAAGTTGTCGGTGGCGCCGACAGTCTCCAGGCCGAGGGTGGCCGCCCAGATGTCGGCGATCGTGCGCTCCACCCCGGCCTCCGGTTCGACGTACGGGGTGGCCAGCGTGGGCCGGGGATGGCGCTCGCGTTCGACTTCCTCGGCACCGCCGGCCGCCGGGTCGTTGGTGACCCACTGCGCGATCCGGGCCTCGATCGGGCCCGTGGAGATCACCAGGTGGCCGACGTGCCCGACGGCGGCGAGGGCCCGACCGAAGACGTCGACCCCCTCGGCCGGCGACATCTCGTACTCGCGGACCGTCTGTCCGGTCATCCCGTCCGGTCGGCTCGGATCGATCGCCCAGGTGTCCCAGTCGACGGTGATCCAGCGCCCCTCGCCGCGCAGCCGGGCCACCCGGGCGTACGCGTCGAGGCCGGCGTTCGCCGCCGAGTACGGTCCCAGCGCGATCCCGCCCAGCACGGCGGAGACCGAGGACAGCGTGATGCGCCGGTCCGGGGCGTGCTCACCGAGCACCGCCTGGAGCACGTGGAAGCCGTGGATCTTGGCGTTCAGGTGCGCGTCGCAGGACGCCCGGTCGGAGAGGTGGGCCAGCCCGAAGTACTCCGGGCTCTGGATGCCGGCCGCGTGCACCACCACGTCGATGCCGCCGAACTTGGCCACCGCGGCGTCGACCACCTCGCGCATCCGCGCCTCGTCCCCGACGTCGGCGGCTGTCGCCAGCACCGCGGCGCCCTGCCGCTCCAGGTCGAGGATGTTGCGGATGTGCCGGGCGACCCGGTCGTCGCCGTCCTTCCGCGCCGGCCACTGCTCGCGCGGCGGCAGCGCGGTCCGGGCGGTGAGCACCAGTCGGCAGCCGTAGCGCTCCGCCAGGTGTCGGGCCAGCACCAGCCCCACGTCGCCGAGCCCGCCGGTGATCAGCACGGTGTCACCGGCGCTGACGATCGGCCGGTCCGCCGTCGGGGCGGGCAGCGGGTGCGGTCGGTAGTGCCGGGACCAGGCGTCGCCGTCCCGGACGGCGACCGGGCCCTGGTGCGGGTGCACGCTGGCGGCGAGCGCCTGTTCGACGTCGACGGTGCCGGCCACGTCGACGTGCCGGCAGGCCAGGAACGGGTTCTCCTGGGCCAGGCTCGGCGCCAGCGCGGCCAGCGTGGCGTGCTCGGGGTGGCGCAGATCGGCGCCGAGCACCCCGAGCGCCCCGGAGGTCAGCAGCACCAGCTCGGTCGGCGGGGTGTCCGGGTCGTCGGCCAGCGCCCGTACCAGGGCGAGCGCGGAGCGGAATCCCCGGTCCTGCCCCCGCTCGAAGTGCTCGCCGCCGGTGCCCTCCGGGGAGCCCAGGCTGAACCCGTGCACGATGGTGCGCGGGGCGACGAACAGGGCACGGACCAGCTCGGCCAGGTCGTCCGGTGCGTCCGCGCGGACGGTGAAGTCGCCGGCCTCGTCCTGCTCGAACGCCTCGCCCGGCCGGGCCGCGCAGACCTCGGCGCCGGCCTCGGCCAGTCGGGCGAGCAGCGCCTCGCCGCGCTCGTCGGCGGTGAGCACCAGCCATGGGCCGGCGGCGCGCAGCCGCTCGTCCAGGTCCGCGGTGTCCAGCGGGCGTGGTGTCCAGGTCGGCAGGTAGGTCCACTCCGCCGGGTCGTCGACGCGGCCCTCGACCGGCCGGGCCGCGGTGGCCTGCGCCGGGCGGGGCTTGACCCAGTACCGGCTGCGCTGGAACGGGTAGGTCGGCAGCTCGACGCGCCGGCCGGCACCCAGGTGCAGCGCCGCCCAGTCCACCGTCGCCCCGGCCAGCCAGAGCTGGGCCAGGGTGGTCAGCACCCACTCGGCGGCGACCTCGTCACCGGGGGCGACGAGCACCTCGACCGGGCTGGCGGAGTCGGCCGGCTCGCCGGTCAGCACCACCCCGAGCCGGGCCAGCCCGGTGCCCAGGTCGGCCAGCACGCTGTTCCGGTCGGTGCCACGCGCTGCGCCGTCAGCCGGCAGCAGTGGGCCGACCGCCGCGGACAGCTCGGCCCACCAGGCGTCCGGTACGCCGTCACCGGCGCGTAGCAGCACCGCCGGGTCCCGCCGACGGGTCTCGCCGTCGATCCACCGGCCGGCGTCGGCCAAGGCCGCGATCGCGTCGTCGCGGTCCCGGCAGACCACCGCCCGGCGCAGCGCGAAGCGCCCACGGGACACCTGCAGGGTGTACGCGACGTCGGCGAGGTCGGCCTCCGGGTGCTGGACCAGGTGCTGGCGCAGCCGGTCGGTCAGCGCTTCCAGCGCCGTCGGGTCACCGGCGGAGAAGGTGAGCAGCTGCGGACCGGTCGCGGCCCGGGGAACACGCGCCGGCGCCTGCTCCAACACCACGTGCGCGTTGGTGCCGCCGAGCCCGAACGAGCTGACCCCGGCGCGGCGTGGGTCGGGTCCGGCAGGCCAGGGGCGGGGCTCGGTGAGCACGGTGAACCGGTCGGCCGCCGCGGCGAGCGTCGGGTTCGGTGTGGTGTAGCCGGCGACTGCCGGCAGGATCTCGTGCCGCAGGCTCAGCGCGGCGCGCATCAGGCCGGTCACCCCGGCCGCGCGGTCCAGGTGCCCCACCGAGGGTTTGACCGAGCTGAGCACGCACGGGGTCGGCGGGGTCGTCTGGAACACCCGGCTCATCGCCGCCAGCTCGATGGAGTCGCCCAGCGGCGTGCCGGTGGCATGGCACTCGACGTAGCCGATGGTCTCCGACTTCACGCCGGCGACGGCCAGCGCCGTCTCGATCACCTCGGCCTGGCCCTCGACGCCGGGCGCGGTGTACCCGACCCGCTCCGGCCCGTCGTTGTTGACCGCCGAGCCGAGGATGACCGCGTGGATGACGTCACCGTCGGCGAGCGCGTCGGTCATCCGCTTGAGCGCCACCACCCCGACCCCCGAGCCCATCACGCTGCCGTTGGCCGCCGCGTCGAAGCTGCGCACCCGGCCGTCGGGGGAGAGGATCCCGCCCTGCTCGTAGAGGTAGCCGGCGGGCTGGGGCAGCGGCAGGAAGGCGCCACCGGCGAGGGCCACGTCACAGTCGTAGGTCAGCAGGCTCTGGCAGGCCAGGTGCACCGCGACCAGCGAGGTGGAGCAGAACGTCTGCACGGTCACGCTCGGCCCGCGCAGCCCGAGCTTGTACGAGACCAGCGAGGTGAGCGAGTCCCGCTCGTTGCCGACCGCGAAGAGCAGGCCCTCACCGGGTTCGTCGACCATGTGCGCGACGTTGTCGATCATGTAGTCCGGGAACGCGCAGCCGGCGAAGACACCGACCCGGGCGCCCGGGTCGACCGGCTGGTAGCCGGCGGCCTCCAGCGCCTGCCAGGAGCACTCCAGGAAGAGCCGGTGCTGCGGCTCCATCGTCTCGGCCTCGCGCGGGCTGAAGCCGAACGCGCCCGCGTCGAACAGGTCGAGGTCGTCGACCGGGCCGCCGACCCGGATGTAGTCCGGGTCGGCGGCCCGGGCCGGGGCGACACCGGCGCGGGTCAGCTCCTCGTCGGTGATCGGCCGCAGCCCGGGCACCCCGTCGCGCAGTTTGCGCCAGAGTTCGCCGACGTCGGCCGCCCCCGGAAAGCGCCCGGCCATACCGATGAGCGCGACCGCGGAGTCGTAGTCAGTTTCAGTCACGATGACCTCCAGGTACACCGGATCGGGGGTTCGGACGGATTGCTCGTGCCGGTCACATCAGCCGGCTGCGGCCCCAGCCCCGAGCGAGCCGCCAGGAGGCCAGCCCTCCGGCGACGAGGGCGATGCCCAGGCAGACCAGTGCCGGGCGGAGCATGCCGGCGGGGTCGCTGTCGACCGCGGCACGCAGCATCGACATGGCCCAGTAGCCGGGGGAGAGCGGCGCGACGTGCTGCGCCCAACCGGGCATCAGCGACACCGGCACCAGCGCGCCGCCCAGCGCGCTGACCATGATCGCCCCCAGGTCGGAGGCGACGCTCAGTTCGCCGCGGCTGCGTACCACGGTGGCCAGGGCGGCGCCCACCGCGAGCAGGGTCAGTCCCCAGATGCCGACCGCGAGGGCCAGGTAGCCGACCGCGGACGGCCGGGGCAGCGGCAGCCCGACGACCAGGCAGCCGAACGCGAACAGCACGGCCTGCTGCAACAGCAGCAGGACGAGTACCGGACCGGTCTTGCCGAGCAGCAGCTCGACGCGGCCGGCCCGGCTGGCCCGCAGCCGGTCCCAGGTGCGCCACTCGCGCTCGACCAGGATCGAGTTGCCGACGATCGACAGCGCGAAGACCGAGAACATCACCAGCGGCCCGGTCACCGCCTGCAGCGTGCCGCTGTCCAACGCCTCCTCGTAGAGCGGCTTGAGCACCAGCATCAGCACCATCGGCAGGGCGATGTAGCTGATCAGCTGGGCGGGGTCGCGCAGCCGGAGCACGGCGTTGTGCCGGACCAGCAGGCCGGTACGGCGAAGGGCGTCAGTCGACATCGGTTACCGCCAGCGAGTGGTAGAGGTCGTCAAGGTCGGGACGGCGCAGCTCGACGGACTCGACCTGACGGTCGGTGCCCTTCAGCAGCTCCACCAGGGCGGTGGTGGGGTCGGTGGTGGAGACCTGCACCACCTCGTCGGCGAAGGTCACCCGGACCTCGCCGGGCAACCCCTCCAGCAGCTCCGCGCTGCTGCCGCGGGCGATGATCCGGCCGCGTCGGGCGACCGCGATACTTGCCTGCAGGTCGGTGAGTTCGTTGAGGTAGTGAGTGGTGTAGATGACCGCCGCCCCCTCGCCGGCCCGCTGCTTGACCACGTTGAGCAGCGCCTGCCGGGTCTCCGGGTCGGCGCCCGCGGTCGGCTCGTCGAGCAGCAGCAGCGACGGTCGGTGGATCAGGGCCACCGCGGCCTGGGTCCGGCGTTGCTGCCCGCCGGAGAGCACCCCGACCGGCCGGTCCAGGAACCCGGTCAGGTGCAGACCGGTGGCGAGGTCGTCGATCTCGGTACGCAGTGCCTGGCGCCGCAGCCCGGCGATGCCGCCGAAGAGCCGCAGGTGCTCCCGGACGGTGATCGGCGGGTACAGCGCGATGTGCTGCGGCGAGATGCCGATCTGCCCGCGCGCCTGGGTGGGTGTCCGACCGTCGACCAGCACCACCCCGCTGTCCGGCCGGATCAGGCCCGAGACCACCTCGACGAAGGTGGTCTTGCCGGCACCGTTGTGTCCGACCAGTCCCACGATCTCGCCTCGGGCGACGGTCAGGCTGAAGCCGGCCAGCGCGGCCACGTCGCCGTAGCGCTTGGTGACCTCGACCGCCTCCAGCGACGTCCACTCCTGATCCTGGTGCCGCGCCGGCGATCCGACCGGCTGCGCCTTGATCGTGCTCACATCAGCGTCCCTTCCCTGGGTCATTGGTCCTCCGCCATGCCGCTGGCCAGCCCGAACTGGTGCTGCCGGAACGGGATGCGGCCGACCGCTACCCGGTGCTCGGGATGCCGGTCGTCCCGACGCGCCGCGCCGGTGTCGGGCACCAGCTGCGCCGGCCGGCTGCTCATCCGGTGCACCGCACTCAACGAGCGCAGCGTGATCGCCCGCCAGTCCAGGGCGCCGAGCTGGTCGAACGCCTCCAGGGCCACCTCGTGCCGGGCCGCGGCATGGTCCAGCCGCTGCTCGCAGAGGTCGAGCCGGCCGAGCCCGTACAGCATCACCGCCTCACCGAGTCGGTCCCCGGCCCGCACCGCGGCCTCCAGGGCGCAGAGGCTGCTCTCCCGCCACTCGCCGAAGCGGGACTGCGTCTCGGCGAGCGCGGCGACGGCGGCGGCGAGGTTCCAGCAGTAGGCCACCTCGCCGGCGCGGGCGGCCTGCCGGACCGCGGCCAGCAGCGCGGTGCGTTCCCGCTCGTACCAGGCCAGCGGATCGGTCAGCGCGGCGTTGACGAGCGGCTCGGCCAGCGGCCAGACGGCCGCGGCCGAATGGCGGGCGATGCGGTGGCCGCCCTGCCGCAGCCGGGCCTCGTCGGCCAGGAAGAGCCACCCGCCGAGCATCCGTCGGGTCGCGGCGGCCCGGTCGGCCGCGCTGCTCTCGGCCAGCGACAGGTCACGGGCGTGCAGCCGGACCAGGTCACGCAGTCGGTAGCGGGTGGCCCCGCCGGTGCCGCTGAGCACGTCGACCAGCCGGGCGTCGATGAGGGTCTCCAGCACCTCGGCGGCGGAGTCCGCGTCGAGCTGCAGCAGCGGGGCGGCCACCCAGGCCGCGAAGGTGTCGGTCTCCAGCTCGCCAAGGTGCCTGAACAGCAGTTGTGCCGCCGGCGGCAGGGCGTCGTAGGTCCCCCTCAGCCCGGCCCGTACGTCCAGGCCCTGGTGGACCAGCCCACCCAGCCGCTGCCCGGGCTCGACGAGCCGGGCGGCGAGCTGTCCCAGGCTCCAGTGCGGACGGGCGGCGAGCCGGTTCGCGGCGATCCGCAGCGCCAGCGGCAGACCACCGCAGAGCTCGACCAGCTCGATGGCCTTGCTCGGCTCGGCGGCGACCCGGTCCCGGCCGACCATGGCGGCCAGCAGCTCGATGCCGTCGTGGGCGTCGAGTCGGTCGATCTCGAAGACGTGCGCGCCGGGCAGCCACGCCCGGCGGGCCCGGGTGGTCACGATCAGCCGACAGGCCGGCGTACCGGGCAGGAGCGGGCGGGCCTGGGTCGGGTCGGTGACGTCCTCGATCACCACCAGCATCCGCCGGTCGGCGAGGGCGCTGCGGTAGAGCGCCTCCCGGCCGTCGAGGGTCTCCGGAATGGCCGACCTGGTGAAGCCGAGCGACCGGAGGAACCGCTCCAGCACCTCGGCGGCGCCGTCCGGGCCGGGCGGCATCCGGGCGTAGAGTTGGCCGTCGGGAAACTCGCCGGCCAGCGCGTGAGCGGTCTCGATGGCCACGGTCGACTTGCCGACCCCGACGAAGCCGGTGATCACCGCCACGTCGAGCGAGTGGCGGTCGCGCCCTGTAACGGTTGCGCCGCCGAGCCGGTGCCGCAACAGGTGCAGCATCTCCGCGCGGCCGGTGAAGTCCGGCGTCCGGGCCGGCAGCATCCGGGGTACCGGCATCCGCAACTGCGGCCCGGGCCCGGCCGCCACCGGCGTCGCCAGCTGGTCGGCGCCGGTCAGGATGGCCAACTCCAGTCGGTGCAGCGCCGGGCTCGGTTCGAGCCCCAGCTCGTCCACGAAGGTCTTGCGCACCGCCTGGAAGGTGGCCAACGCCTCGGCCTGCCGGCCGGACCGGTACAGCGCCCTCATCAACTGGCCGGCCGGTCGCTCGCGCAGCGGGTACTCGGCGACCAGGGCCCGGATCTCGCCGATCACCTCGTGGTGCAGGCCCAGGTCGAGTTCGGCCTCGATGCACTCCTCGAGCACCTCGACCCGCCGTTCGGCGATCCGGACCAGCTTCGCCCGGACCACGTCGCTGTCCACGTCGCAGAGCGGCTCACCGCGCCACAGGGCCAGCGCGGCGCGGAACGCCGTCCGCGCCGCCTGCGGATCCCGGGCCACGCCGGCGGCCCGGCCCCGGGCGACCAGGTCGGCGAAGACGTGCAGGTCGAGTTCGCCCGGCGCCAGGTCGATGAGATAGCCGGTGCCCTGCATCCGGATGCGCTCGCCGAGCCCGGCCCGGGCCAGCGACCGGCGCAGTACCGACACGGCGGTCTGCACCTGGGCCCGGGCGGTGGTGGGCGGCGTCTCGCCCCACACCGCGTCGATCATCGACTTCAGCGCCACCACCTGGTTGGGGCTGAGCAGCAGCAGCGACAGCACGACGCTCTGCCGGCGCGCCGTCACGGTGACCGGCTCCTCGCCCTGCACCTGCAACGGCCCGAGGACCCGGAAGCAGAGCGGTCCGTGTTCGTCGTCTTCCTGCCTGACCAATTGATCCACCTGCCTCATTCAGCGGTACTGCGACGACGACGGTTCGGAGTGTCGGGCTGCGGCGGCGTGCGGGCGCGCGTTCAGAGCAGGACCTCGGTCGGCGGTGGATGGCCGAGGAACGCGGTCGGGCTCGCGGTCAGGCCGTACGCGCCGGCCTGGAAGATCGCGATCAGATCCCCGGGCTCCGCCCGGGGCAGGGACACGTCGTTGCCGAGCAGGTCCAGCGGGGTGCAGAGGCAGCCGACCACGGTGACCGTCTCCTCCGGCGCGGCGTCGAACCGGTTGGCCACCGCGAGCGGATAGTTGCGCCGGATCACCTGGCCGAAGTTGCCGGACGCGGCGAGCTGGTGGTGCAGCCCGCCGTCGACCACCAGGAAGGTCTTGCCGCGAGAGGTCTTCCGGTCGACGACCCTGGTGAGGTAGACACCGGCCTCACCGACCAGGTAGCGGCCCAGCTCCACGGCCACCCGGGCGTGCGGCAGGTTCGGGCGGATCCGGGTGTCGAGCAGGTCGGCCAGGTTCTCGCCGATCGGTGCCAGCTCCAGCGGCTGGTCCCTGGCCGAGTACGGGACACCGAAGCCGCCGCCGAGGTTCAGGTAGCGGATCGGCGCCGGGGTCAGCTCGGCCAACGTGAGGATCATGTCGACGGTGCGACGCTGCGCCTCGCAGATGTTCTCGGCGTGCAGGTTCTGCGAGCCGGCGAAGACGTGGAAGCCGTGGAAGTCGATCTCGTCGACGGCCAGCTCGGGCAGCAGGTCGGGGACGGACTCGACGTCGACGCCGAACTGCTGCGGACCGCCGCCGAGGCGCATGCCGGAGGCGCGTACCGCGAAGTCGGGGTTCACCCGCAGCGCCACGCGGGCCTGGATGCCGAGGGTCTTGCCGACCTCGCGCAGCCGGGCGAGTTCGCCCGCCGACTCCAGCTCGATCAGGACACCGGCGGCGACCGCCCGGGTGAGTTCATCGGTCGTCTTGCCCGGCCCGGCGAAACTGACCTGCTCGGCCGGCATCGGGGTGTCCAGCGCGTGCCGCAGCTCGCCGGCGGAGGCCACGTCGAAGCCGTCGACCAGGCCACTCAGGTGGTGCAGCAGCGCGGGCATCGGGTTGGCCTTGACCGCGTAGCTCAACCGGATGCCCGGCGGCAGCGCGGCGCGGACCGCCGCGACCCGCTCGGAGACCAGGCGGCGGTCGTAGGCGAAGAACGGCGTGCCGCCGACCCGGGCGGCCAGCCGCTCCACTGGTACCGTGCCCACGGTGAGCTGGCCGCCGGTGGCGGTGAACCCGACCGGCGCGCTCACGAGCCGGCCTCCACCAGTCGGCGCAGCTCGACCCGGTCGAACTTCCCGTTGACCGAGCGGGGCAGCTGCGGCAGTACGACGGTCCGCTGCGGCAACATGTACGTCGGCAGGTCGTGCGCCAGCGACTTGCGCAGCACCTCGGTGTCGCAGTCGCCGCCGACGACCAGCACCACCTCGTGCCCGAGCCGCTCGTCGCCGACGCCCAGCGCCACCGCCTCGCTCACCAGCCCGGTCGCGTAGGCGGCCTCTTCGATCTCGGTGGGGCTGACCCGGTAGCCGGAGGTCTTGATCATGTCGTCGGTACGCCCGACGAAGTACAGGAAGCCCTCGGCGTCGTGGTAGACGGTGTCACCGGACCAGACCGCGATCTCCGGACGGATCGCCGGATCGGCGCCGGGGGCCGGCCGGAACCGCAGCGCGGTGCGTGCCGGGTCGTTCCAGTAACCCTGGGCCACCAGGGCGCCCCGGTGCACCAGCTCACCGTGTTCGCCCGGCGCGCAGTTCGTGCCGTCCGGCCGCACCACCAGGATCTCGGCGTTGCCGATCGCCTTGCCGATCGAGTCCGGTCGACGGTCCACCTCGTCGGGGTCGAGGTAGGTGGAGCGGAAGGCCTCGGTCAGCCCGTACATCAGGTAGGGCCGCGCGTTCGGCAGCAGCGCGCGCAGCCGGGTCAGGGTGGCCAGCGGCATCCGGCCACCGGTGTTGGCGAAGTAGCGCAGCCCGGCACCGGCCTCCGCCGGCCAGTCCAGCGCCGCCAGCTGCATCCACAGCGGAGGTACGCAGGTCAGCGCGGTCACCCGGTGCCGGGCGCAGAGCCGCACCACGTCCCGCGGTACCAGGTAGTTGGTCAGCACCACGTGCGCGCCGGCGATGAACGAGGTGGTCAGCTGGCTGAAGCCGGCGTCGAAGCTGAGCGGCAGTACCGCCAGTACCGTGTCGTCGGCGGTGTGCCCGAGGTAGCCGGCGACGCTCGCCGCGCCGGCCAGCACGTTACGGTGCGACAGCACCACTCCCTTCGGGCCGCCGGTGCTGCCCGAGGTGTAGAAGATGGCCGCGATGTCGGTGTCGATCACCACCGCGCCGTCCGGTACCCGGTCGGCGGCGGTCGCGGCCAGCCGCTGCCAGTCGGTGATCCGCCAGCGCCCGGCGGGCCCGGTGACGGCGTCGGCGCCGACGAGCACGATGTCGGTGACCGAGGTGCTCTCGCTCAGCGCGGCGCGTACGGTCTCGAACCGCTCGGCCGTCGTGATCACCACGCGGGCCGTGCAATCGGCCGTGACGTGTGCCAGGTGCCGCGCCTTGAACAGCGGGTTGACCGGGACGAACACCGCGCCGGCCGCCGAGATCGCCAGCATCGCGACGACGGTCTCGATCCGCTTCTCGGCGTACACGGCGATCCGGTCACCGCGGCGTACTCCCAGCTCGTGCAGTCCGCGGGCGACCCGGGCGACCCGGTCGGTCAGCTCGCGGTAGTCGATCGTCTCCGACCTGAAGGTGACTGCGGGCCGGTCCGCCGCGCCGTACCGGGTCAGCTGGTCGACGCGGACCAGTGGAGTGCCGGGAGCGGCGGTGACCAGCTCACTCACCGGTGACCGTCTCGACGGTGACGAACTCGGCGACCGTCGCCCACAGCGACCCGACCGTCGCGAACGTCTCCTCGGTCAGCCGCTCGTCGGGCATCTCCAGGCCGTACCGGTCTTCCAGGTCGGCCAGCAGCTGCACCACGCCCATCGAGTCGAGGCCGAGGGCCGTGAGGTCGTCGGTCGGGGCCAGCTCGCCGCCCTCGGCGTACGGAAGGTGGGGGAGCAGCGTCTCCTGGAATGAGCGAGGCATGTCCGCGTTCGTCACCGTGGTCCCTCTCGATCGCTAAGCGTCGTCGCGACGCGTCGGCCGGCCACCTGCCTGGACCGGATGGCGGGCCTGGCCCGCCGACGGAGGAACCTCATCACGGCGCTCTCTCAACCTGCCATCGTCCGGCTCTTGGTCCGGCTGTCGTCGTGGGTCGTCCGGTCGCCCCGGTGGTGCCGGTGATAGCGGGATGAGAGCGACGGTGCCGCACGGCCGGGTGGCGCGGTGCGCGAGTGAGGTTGGCGTGATTGCCGCTGCTGTCACCGTGGAGCCCGCGGCGGTGAACCGCCAGCGGAACTCGGGAAACATGACCGGGAGGCAGCGGATGTCGACAGACGCTCTGTCGCGGATCAGTTGGACGCCCAGCTTCGGCGGACGCCTCGTCGAGGACGACGGCATCGACGCCCAGGATCGCGTGAACGCGCAATGCATCGAAGTATACCACTATATAGTGCGACACGGCGCGATCGCGCCGTCCGGGTTCGACCGGGTGGCGGTGGAACTCGGCCGGACCGGACACGAAGTGGTCTCGACGATCATGCAGCTCGTCGAGCTGCGCCTGTTACGTACCGACGGCGCGGTCGGCGGCCGGTTGGTCCCGGTCGACCCGCAGTATGCCGCCACCCTGCTGGTCTCACCGATCGAACGCGCGATCTACCAGCAGCGGGAGCTGGCCGACCAGCTGCGCGAGCGGATCGACTCGATCGCCGGCGCAAGGGACTCCGCCGTGGTGCCCGGCGGCTCGATCGACCGGCTCGAAGGCGTGGCGGAGCTGCGCGGACTGCTCAAGCAGGCCGCTGACGTGTGCCGCGACGAACTCGTCGTGCTGCGGCCGAGCCACGACGACGACGAGGTGCTCGACCGGCTCCTCGAGGCCTGTCACGGCGTGCTCGACCGGGGCGTCTCCGTCCGGATCATCTCGCCGCACCGCAGCCGGGCCGGTTTCGCCTCCCGGGCCAAGTCCCGGCGGTTGATCGACGGCGGCGCGGCGATCCGGACCATCAGCCAGGTCCCGCAGGCCTCGGTGGTCTTCGACCGCTCGCTCGCGGTGGTGTTCGGGACGTCCGCCGACGGACTACTGCCCACGGGGCACCGGGTCCGCGACGAGAACGTGGTGCGGTACCTCATCGAGATGTTCGACCAGCTCTGGGAGGGCGCGGCACCGCTGGCCGCGGACGAGACCGGCTACGCCGACGAGGTCGCCGACGACCTGCAACGCTCGATCGCGCTGCTGATGGCCCAGGGCCTCACCGACGAGGCGGTGGCCCGTCGGCTCGGGATGTCGGTGCGCACCTGCCGCCGACACATTGCCGCGCTGCTGCGCAGTCTCGGCTCGGTCAGCCGCTTCCAGGCCGGCGTGCAGGTGGCCACCCGCTTCGCCACCGGGTCCCCGCTCGGCACCTGATGCCCGCCGGGCCGGCGCGGGGACCGGCTCAGCCCACCCGGGTCAGCCGGGCTGCCAGCGCCCGCAACGGCCGGGCGCTGGCCAGCTGATCCGGCGAGATCCCGACCCAGCCCCGCTCGCGCAGCGCGGACAGGGTGCGGGGCACCCGCAGAGCCCGGCCGCCGGCGGCCGTGTAGCTGTCCGAGCCGTCCACGGCGGCCAGCTCGTTGACCAGGGCGACTACCTCGGTGAGCAGCTCCTCGGCGGGCCCGGGCGACCGGCCGCCGGCCGCCGTCGCCGGGCGATCGAGGTCGGCGTGCGCGTCGGTGTCGACGTCCCCGTCCCCGGCGTCGACGAGCTCCAACCGGTCCGGGCAACGCACCGCCGGCCGGTCGTACATCGTGCCGAGGACATGCGTGCGCAGCTCGGCCGGAGTGAGCGGAGCCCGGGTCCGTACCCGGGCGACCAGCTCGCCCGTGCGCACCTGCACCCGCGCGTCGATCACCGCGGGATGCGAGCGCAGCGCGGCCCGGGTCGCCTCGACGCACACCGCGTCCGACCCGACCCGGACCAGTTCGCGGCGGGCCGGCGGGGCGAATCCCAGCTCCCGGGCTGCCTCGCTGACCCGCAGGTCCACCGAGGGGTCGCGGTGCGCCTCGATCAGCCGGACATGACCGCGCAGGAACCGCTCCACCGCCTCGGCGGGCAGCACCGCCGACTGGGCGTGCAGGGCCACCGTCACCCCGTCGCGCCACTCGTAGATTCCGAGGTAGCTGTCCGAACCGGCCTGCGCCCAGGCCGCCGGCGGGGTGTTCCAGGCGAACCGGTCCCGGCGAGCCCCGCAGGAGCGCGGGGCGTAACTCAGGAAGTTCACCTCCGAGGCGATCCGCACCGGCTGGCCGCGACGGAAGCTCTCGGCCGCGATCAGCTCGGCGATCTCGTCGTACGGCACGTAGGCGTGCCGCTGCGCCTGCTCCACCCGGTCCGCCGTGCGGCGCAGCAACTCGCTGAACGGCGGATCGTCGGCCAGCTGCACGGAAACCACCGTCGGGGAGAACATGCACGTCATCACGGACATGTGCTGGCTGGCCTCACGGTGGCTGGTGAGCCAGCTGAACGGGACCGACGCCTCGCCGGTGTAGCCGGCGGTGAGTATCGCGTAGCAGGCCAGGTGGACGGCCGACGGCCAGCAGCCGTGCCGTGCCGCGATCTCCCGGCTCGCCGTCAGCAGCCCCGGTGAGGTGATCGACGCGCTGAACGCGGTGCCCGGCCCGGCGGCGGTGGACCGCCGGGAGGCGAAGACGTCCGCCGGGAGCCGCTCGATCTCCCGGCGCCAGTGCGCCAGCTCGGCGGCGTTCGCTGCGGCGTCGCGGTTCGACTCCTGCCGGGCGAGGTCCACCGGCTGGTGCGCCACCGGCGGCAACACCGCCCGGCGGCGGGCGGTGATCGCGGCGAGCATCGCCTCGAACTCGCGACGGAAGGTGTTCAGGCTCCAGTCGTCGAAGGCGATGTGGTTGAGCACCACCACGAGGCGCCGGGGCCGGCCACCGGTGGTGACCACGCAGGCCCGGATCGGCCAGTCCCGGGTCAGGTCAAAGTCGGCGACGGTCAGCTCCGCGACCACCGCGGCCGGGGCCGGGGTGCCGTCCGACTCGGTCGACACCAGCCGTACCGGCAGTGGCGCGGGCGGTTGGACCCGCTGCTGCGGCCAACCGGCCGGATCGGCGAGGATGACGGTACGCAGCGCCTCGTGCCGGCGGACCAGGTGGTTGATCGCGGCGCGCAGATCGGCGACCGAGATGCCTTCCGGCAGGGGGCAGTTGGCGACGATGTGTGCGTCGTGCCGGGCCCCGGCGGGTATGTGCTGGTACCGGAGCCAGTGGTAGCGCTGGCCCCAGCAGAGATTCGCGCTCTTCTCCACAGAAACTGACTCCTCTTCCCGCGTTCGTCCGCCCATATGATCGGGCCGCCGGAAACGTTTCGGCTAGTCAGTGCCGGTGACAATAATTGACGGCAAAGAGCTGCCATCGGCCGGCACCGGGCAGTTCTCCCGACGCTATTGACACCGGGTGGCCTGGTCGGCAAATCTCTGCGTACCGATCCAACAGGCTCGGGAAACTGGTTCAGCAAAACCCGGAGAAGGAGTGATTACCATGGCGAAGATCGCTGCCAAGGCCGCTGCCAAGGCTGCCGCGAAGGCTGCCGCGAAGGCCGCTGCGAAGGCTGCCGCGAAGGCCGCTTCCAAGAGCTCCCTCTAAGTCTCAAGAGGGTTCGGTGGCATGGTCGGTGAGCTGCCTGGAGGTGGCTTCGCCGGCCATGCACCATCAATCCGCACAAGGGAAGGATCGGGTCAATGGAACGTTCGGAGATTATCGAGCACCTGCGGATCTCGCTGTCGGTGGTGCTCAACCGGGAACTGCCCGAGCTCTCCGCCGAGACGCAGATCCTTGAGGACCTGGAAATCGACTCGATTCGTTTCATTGAGCTGATAATGAGCCTTGAGGACACCCTCCAGCTCGACGTCGATCCCGAATCGCTGGAGCCGGAGGTGTTCCAGTCGGTCGGTTCCTTCGCCGACTACATCCAGACCCGCCTGCAACAGGTGGACGTCGCCCGTTAGCCGTTCGCGGCAGGCACAGGAGGACCGCATGCGGGACATGATCGACGAGTGCGAGCAGACGGCGTACTCCGCCGGGCTGGCCGCCGGGCTGGCCGTGGCGCTCGCCGAGGCGCCGGGCATCACGCCGCCGGGCCGGGTCGCCGCCGTTCCCACCGCCGCCCTGCCCGCCGGTTGGGCGACCACGCCCGCCTCGACGGTCGGGCATCGGATGGCCGGTCAGGAGGGCATCAGCTTCGCCACCACCGACGGCCACCCCGGCCCCGCCGACGGGCAGCTCACCCAGTTCTGCGCGCACCTGGGCGCGGTCCGGCTGGGCGTCACCCGACGGTTGCTGGAGTGGGCCGTGGAGTACCTCTCCGGCCGGACGGTCGGCGGGGAGCCCACCATCCGCAAACAGCTGGTGCTGGGCGTACTGGCGGACGTGCAGACCGCCGTCGAGGCGGCCCGCCGGTCCTTGCGGGTCTCCGGCACGGTCCCGGCCGCGGTGCTCGACGTGCACGACCGGGTGACCACCCTGGACTGGGAGGCCGCCAAGCTGCTGGGCGCCAGCGGATACGTCGCCGGCACCCCCACCCGCGGCGCGTACGTGGCCCAACTGACCGCGAACTGCTGGCTTCCCCGGGAAGGTGTCTCATGATCGAGCTGGATCCGCCACTGCGCGCCCTACGGGACCAGTGCCGGGACGCGGCGACGGACCTGCGCTCGCGGGCCCTGTCGGTCGACGTCGACCCGGAGGACATGACCGGGCACCTGGACTCGCCGGCGCTGGCGATGGTCCGGGCGGCCAGCACCCCCAAACGCTTCCAGGACCCGTCCGGCTGGCAGGGCGAGTACACCGACAGCTGCCTGTCCCGCGCGGTGGCCAGCCTCGAGCTGGCCTGCGGTGACGCCGGCCTGCTGACCGCCAACACCGGCCCGGCGCTCGCCGGCATCGCCGTGGACGCGCTCGGCAGCGAGGCCCAGCAGGAGTTCTTCTACGAGTCCATCGCCGACGGCCGGACCTGGACCTTCTTCGCGATGACCGAGGACGCCCGCGGCAGCGACGCGACCGCGATGGAGACCCGCCTCGACGCGGACCCCGACGGCGACTACCGCCTCTTCGGCGCCAAGCGGTACGTCGGCAACGGCTCCCGGGGTGCGACCGGGGTGGTGTTCGCCCGGACCGGCCGCTCCCCGCTGTCGATCAGGGCGGCCATCCTGAGCTGCCCGACCCCCGGCTTCGCCGGCCACGCGCTGGAGATGACCGGGCTGCGTGGCGCGCGGATCAGCGAGCTTTCCTTCGACGGGGTGCACGTACCGCGCGAGATGCTGCTCGGCGCCCACCTGCCGGCGTCCCGCCGTGGGATCTGGGGCGCGAGCCGGACCTTCAACGTGATGCGGATCCAGATCGCCGCGATGGCGCTCGGGGTGGCCTTCGCCGCCCGCGACTACGTCTGCGAACAGCGGCCGGGCTGGTCCGGGCACGAGCTGACCACCGCCCGGCTGGCGGCGGCGCGGGCCCTGCTCTACGACGCCGCGAACGAGGTCGACCTTTCGCCGGACGACCGTCGGACGCCGTCGATCGCCAAGCTGCACGCCACCGACCTGGCTGTCCACGTCACCGGCTGGGCAGCGAACGCGCTCGGCCCGGGCTCCCTGCTGCTGCACCCGCTGCTCGAGAAGTGGTGCCGTGACGTGCGCGCCTTCGAGTTCATGGACGGCACCAGCAACATCCTGCGCCTGCACATCACGCACGGCATCGCCACCCGGAGGCCGACGTCATGACGTTGACCGCGACGCCGCTGGACGGGGTACGCACACCGCGCTGGTCCGCCCGGGCCTTCGCAGAGGCGGACCGCGACCAGGTGCTGGGGATGTTCACCGAGCCGGACTTCTACTTCCGCACGGCCCAACCGGACACCCGCGGTGAGTGGGAACTGCTCGATCTGCTCGGCACCGAGACCGAGGTGCTGCTCGCCGACGGTGAGCCGGTGGGCCTGTTCGCCACCGAAGCGGTTGGCGCCGAGCACGGCTGCCACTACCAACTGCACCTGCGGCTGCGTTCCGGCGCCCCGCTGAACTGGTGGTGCCAGGCGTACGACGAGGCGGTGCGGGCGCTGCGCTGGCGGCGCGAGGTGGTCCGGATCTCCGTCCTGGTGGGCGAGTACGACCAGGACGGGCTCGAGGCGGCCCGGGCGGCCGGGCTGACCGAGGAGGGCACCCTCGCCGACGTGGTCGTGCAGGAGGGACGCCGGTACGGGTACGTCTTCTTCTCGCAGATCTGGGTGCCGACATCATGACATTGCGCGGGTACCGCAGTACCGACCTACCGCTGCTGACCGGGCCGTGGCTCGCCGGCGAACTGCTCGGCATGCCGCTGGAGCAGGCACCGGCAACGGTGGTGCCGGCGGCGGTCGAGGCGCCGAAGGACAACACCGTGGAGCTGTGCGTGCTGCCGGGAGCGGCCTTCGTCCGCTTCGCCGAGCTGGACTGGGTGCACCGCCGGGCCCGGTTGGAGATCGGCGTGCAGCCGGGCGCCGATGACCTGGTCCCGGCGCTGCTCAAGACCGCCGTCTCGCACGGCTTCCGGGTGCTCAACCTGCACCGGCTGTACGGCTGGGTGACCCCGGCGGCGGCCGCGCCGGTGGACCTGTTGCAGGACGCCGGGTTCATCGGCGAAGCGACGGTCCCGGCCGGCCGGTGGTTCGCCGGCCGTCCCGTCGACCGGCAGATCTGGGGAGCGGTACGCCATGACTGAGATTCAGCGACTCGACACCGCAGCCGCCGCCTCGGCGCTGGCGGCGGTACCCGGGGCGGCCCGGGGTTTCCTCGGCGTCGACCCGGTCACCCAGAACCACGCCCTGCTGGTCCGCGAGCTGACCCGGCTGGGCGCGCAGGTCTTCCGGACCGGTGACACGCTGCTGGGCTACCTGCCCAACGAGGAACAGCCACGCCAGGCGTACGTGGCGAGCACCTCGCCCGATCCCGAGCCGCTACGCGGTTTCCTCGACTTCCTCGGCAACTACCAGCGGTGCACCTCGTTCGTCGCCCTGGTGCCGGCGGACAGCCCGCCGGTGCTGGCGTTGCACGACTGTGGGTTCACCCGGGTCGGCACCTTGCGCGAGCACCGCTACCAGTCCGGCGCCTACCAGGATGTGTCGGTGTACTTCGTCCGTGGGGAGGACACGTGCCGTTCGTGACGGTCAGGCATCTCACCGAGGCCGACATCCCCATCCGGACCGCGCTGATGCGCGAGTCGCGGTTCCAGGCGAACCTCACCGACTACGCGGTCGTCACCGGCGACGACGTGCTGGAGCACCGCCAGCGGGTGGGTATCACCGAGGAACACGACATCAAGCGGCACTTCACCCTCTGCGGCCCACGCGAGCAGGTGGTGGGGTTCGCCTGGATCACCACCATCGACTGGCGCAGCCAGTGCTGCGAGCTGTCGTTCGGGATCCTGCCCCGGTTCCGGGGGGCCTTCGGCGCCGCGGCGGTGGCCGCCGCGCACACCTTCCTGCGTACCGAGCTGAACATGCGGGTCGTGGTGAACCAGGTGCTCGAACACAACACCATGCTGCTGTCCTCAGAGAACCTGGCCGCGCAGCGCCGGGTGCGCTGCGCCTACGACTCGTACACGGTGGGGCAGTGGCGCACCGCCTGCTACTGGTCGGAGAACCAGCAGGACGCGCAGGCACAGCGGTCCCAGGTCGAGGACCGCCGCGCCGCGGTCGCCGAGCGGATCCGCGCGATGACCCAGCGCGCCCGGTGAACACCGATGGCGCGACCGGAGGCTACCTGCGGTTCCCCACCGTCGCCGGCGACACCGTGGTGTTCACCGCCGGGGACGACCTGTGGCGGGTGCCGTTCGCGGGTGGACCGGCGAGCCGGCTGACCGCCGGCGGCACCGAGTACGCCCACCCCCGGTTGTCCCCGGACGGCAAGCTGGTGGCGTTCGTCGGCTCGGACGACGGACCGAGCGAGGTCTACCTGCTGCCGCTGGCCGGCGGCCCGGCCCGCCGGCTCACCTTCCAGGCGGCCCGGTGCGTGGTGGTCGGCTGGCACCCGCACCACGACGAGATCATCTACGCCAGCACCGCCGAGCAGCCGACCGGCTTCGGCTACCGGCTCTTCGCCGTCGGGGTCGACGGCGGGCCGACCCGGCTGTTCGACCACGGCGCGGCCAGCACCCTCTCGTACGGCCCCGGCGGCGCGCTGGTGATCGGGCGCAACCTCGCCGACCCGGCCCGCCGCAAGCGGTACACCGGGGGCGCCGCCGGTGAACTCTGGGTCGACCACGACGGCAGCGGCTCCTTCACCCGGCTGGCGCTGCCCGGCAACGTGGCCAACCCGTGCTGGGTCGGTGACCGGATCTTCCTGATCAGCGACCACGAGGGCACCGGCAACGTCTACTCGTGCCGGCCGGACGGCAGCGCGCTGACCCGGCACACCGGACACCGCGACTTCTACGCCCGTGGTCTGAGCACCGACGGACAGCGGCTCGTCTACCACGCCGGTGCCCGGTTGTACGCGTTGGACGCCCCCGGTGAGGCGTCCCGGCGGCTCGACGTCTCACTTGCGAGCTCGCGCCGCCAGCAGGCCCGGCGGATCGTCTCGGCCGCCGAGTTCCTCGACAGCGCCCGCCTCAGCCCGGACGGCACCAACCTGGCCCTCGTCGCGCGGGGCAAGGCGTTCACCATGGCGCACTGGTCCGGCCCGGTGCGTCGACACGGCACCGCCGAAAGGACGCGGCACCGGTTGCTGAGCTGGTTGGCCGACGGCCGCCGGCTGGTCGCGGTCGCCGCCGACGACCGACCGGACGAGCGGCTGGTGCTCTTCCCGGCCGAGGGCGGGGCCGCCTCGGTGGAGATCCCGCTCACCGACATCGGCTGCGTCACCGAGCTGGTCGCCTCGTCGGCGTCCGGCCAGGTGGCCTTCGCCACCAACCGCCAGCAGCTGTGGCTGCTGGACACCGACAGCGTGCTGCCGACACCGCGGTTGCTGGACAGCAGTGCGTTCGAGCGGATCGAGGACCTGGCCTGGTCGCCGGATGGCCGGTGGCTCGCCTACACGTTCCCGGACACGCCGCGCACCTCGGCGATCAAGCTGGCGGAGGTGGCGCTACGGCGCTCGTTCCAGGTCACCCGACCGGTGCTGCGCGACAGCCGGCCGGCGTTCGACCCGGCCGGGCGCTACCTCTACTTCCTTGGCCAGCGCGACCTCACCCCGGAGCACGACCAGGTGCGCTTCGACGTCGGCTTCCCCTTCGGTAACCGGCCGTACCTGGTGACCTTGCGGGCCACCGAGGCGTCGCCGTTCGTGCCGCGGCCCGTCGACGGTGCGCGGCGGGGCACCGAGGCCGGAGCCGGACCGCCGTTCGTCGAGATAGACCTCACCGACATCGATCGCCGGATCGTCGGGTTCCCGGTACCGGAGGGGCGGTACGCCAGCATCGTCGGACTGCCCGACAGGGTGCTCCTGCACACCGTGCCGGTCACCGCGCCGGACCCGGTCAAGCCGGACGCTGCCCCCGTCGGCATGGTCACCGTGGTCGACCTGCAGACCGCGGAGGTCACCGAGGAGCAGTTGCTCGGGGTCGACGACATCAGCGCCAGCCCGGACGGCGGCACGCTGCTCTGCCAGGTGCGTGACCGGCTGCGGGTGCTCGCCGCCGAGGACGCGGAGGACGCCGACGACGACCCGTACGCCCGGTGCGCCCCGCCGACCCGGAAGAACGGCTGGGTAGACCTGACCCGGCTGCGGGTGTCGATCCAGCCGGCCGCGGAGTGGCGGCAGATGTACCGCGAGACCTGGCGGCTGCAGCGGGAGAGCTTCTGGCACGCCGAGATGTCCGGGCTGGACTGGGACGGGTTGTACCAGCGCTACCTGCCCCTGGTGGATCTGGTCGGGTGTCGCTCGGAGCTCTCCGACCTGCTCTGGGAACTGCAGGGCGAGCTGGCCACCTCGCACGCCTACGAACACGGTGGTGACTACCGCCGGCCTGTCGAGCAGGCGCAGGGGTTTCTCGGAGTGGACTGGAGCGCCACCACCAGCGGGGTCGGCGATCCGCCGGCACAGTGGCGCATCGAGCGCATCCTGCGCGGTGACCCGTGGAACCCCGATGCCACCTCGCCGTGCAACCGGCCCGGTGTCGACCTGCGCCCGGGTGACGCGGTGGTGGCCATCGACGGGCAACCCGTCGGCCCGGCCGGGCCGGGGGAACTGCTGGTCGGCCAGGCCGACCGAGAGGTCGAGCTGACGGTGCTGCGCGACGGCGCCGCCCCGCGCCGGGTGTGCGTGCGGGCGATCCGGGCCGAGGGCCGGGCCCGCTACCGTGACTGGGTGGAGGGCAACCGCGCCCTGGTCGCATCCACCTCGCGGGGCCGGCTCGGCTACCTGCACGTGCCGGACATGTTCCGGACCGGCTACGCCGACTTCATCCGGGGCTTCCTCTCCGAGCTCGACCGGGACGGGCTGGTGGTGGACGTGCGCTTCAACGGCGGCGGACAGGTCTCGCCGTTGCTGCTCGACCGGCTCGCCCGGCGCCGTGGTGGCGCCGAACACGGGCGCTGGAGCGGCGCCACCCCGTACCCGGTCGAGTCGCCGCGCGGCCCGATGGCGGTGCTCATCAACGAGCACACCGGATCGGACGGGGAGATCTTCAGCCACATGTTCCGGCAGCTCGGCCTGGGGCCGCTGATCGGGAACCGGACCTGGGGCGGCACCATCGCCACCTGGCCACGCCACGAGTTGGTCGACGGCACGGTCACCACGCAACCGGAGTTCTGTTACGTCTTCGACGGCATCGGTGCTGGCCTGGAGAACCACGGCGTCGTGCCGGACGTCGTCGTGCCGGACCCGCCGCAGGGCGTGCTGGCCGGGGCCGACCCCCAGCTCGCCGCCGCCGTCGCGCATCTGCTGGCCGGCCTCGGGCAGCCGGCGCCGGCCCGGCCGACCGCGCGACCGCTGGCGGCGCTGTCGACCCGCTCCAGGTTGGTCGGGTGACCCGGTGACGGCTGGAGACCTCGGAGCACCGCCGGCGACCGCCGTGCTGCCCGCCGCGCCGGACGGCCCGCCGCCCGCTACCGTCCCGGGCCCGCCGAAGGTGCCCGCGGCCGGACAGCCGCACACCTGGTGGGTGCCGGTCCGGCCAGGTGGCGGTCGCGTCGACCTGCTCGACCCGGCAGAGCGCCTCCGGGCCGAGGACCTGCTCGGCTCGCCGGCGCGGGACGTCTTCGTGACCTCCCGCGCGGCCCAGCGCCGGTTGGGCTCCCGCTATCTCGGCGTACCGCCGGCCCAGGTGCGCATCGACCGCGACTGCCAGTACTGCGCGGGGACGCACGGCCGGCCTAGGTTCGCTGATTCCCGGGTCGACTACTCCGTCTCGCACACCGAGGACTGGGTGCTGCTGGCGGTGGCTGGAGTCGGCCTGATCGGGGTGGACGTCGAGCGGTCGAGCCCGGACCGGGACACCGACGGTCTCGCCGCGGTCGCGCTGACCGCCAATGAACGGGAGCTGTTCGCCCGGGTGCCCCCCGCCGATCGGCCCGGCTGGTTCCTGACCGCCTGGACGCGCAAGGAAGCGGCGATGAAGTTGACGGGATTCGGGCTGCGGGCACCGCCCGGCCAGCTGGACGTGAGCGGGCCGACGGTCACCGTGGGCAGCGTTCCCGGCTGGCCGCGCATCCCTGTCCATCTGCACGACCTGCCTGCCCCGGCCGGTCACGCGGCGGCGCTTGCCAGCACCGTTCCGGTCCGCGCGGTGCGGTCCTTCCCGGTGCCCGGCGAGCGTGCTTTCCGGGCCACCGGATGACGACGGCCACGGTGGAGGACGATCAGGGCGGCGGGGCGGGGCAGGCGACCACCCGACGCCCGGCTGCCGTCCGGAAAGTCGGCGGCGCTTCTCCAGCCATTGCCGCCTGGATCTCGGCGCTCCGGTCCGGATCGTCACGCAACTCGCCGACACGTCAACCAGGCCAAGGGCGATCGGGGTCGGCTCGGTGTCGTCGGTGTCGTGTTGGTCGGTGTCGACGGTAATCAGGCGGGCTTTGGCCAGTAGTTCCAGGCCCGAGTAACGGCGGCCTTCAGTCCATTCGTCGGTCTGCTCGGCAAGGACGGCGCCGACGAGGCGGATGATCGCCGGCCTGTCGGGGAAGATCCCGACGACGTCGGTGCGGCGGCGGATCTCCTTGTTCAACCGCTCCTGCGGGTTGTTCGACCTGATCTGCCGCCAGATCACGCGGCGGCCGTCTCCGATCTACGTAACACGCCCATCACGGGCCAGTCGTACACCACTCCGTTGGACGCGACGGAACCACCTTCTTGTCGGCACCGGCCATGAGCGCCATCGTGGCTGCTCCGTGGCGCAGGTCGTGGGGGCGAACCGGCGGAATATCGTCGCGTCTCACCAGCCGCTTAACCTCTATCCCTCAAGCTCTGGCCTCCAGGCTACGAGGGGAAGGGCAGCCACCCTCTTATCGGAGTTTTGGCCGTGGCGTTCGTGCGCACACCTCTGCCCTGATCCGCATCAACCCGGTCCCGAATCTCGACGGGCATCGATAACTTCTGGCAGCACGACGGCCCGCCGCTGGCGCGCTGCTTCGCCTCCTCGCGGGAGGTGTGCTGACGCCGCGCCGCCCCGGTGATACCCGATTTGAGGGTTCCCCACGGATCTCTCGCCGACATCGCGCAGAACTCTCAACAGCGTTGTTCAACGATACGGTTGAAGTCATGACTCTCGTTGTCCAGGACACCGCCCACGTCGTCGGCGCGGCCAACGTCATGAGGCTGCTGCCGACGCGGCCGCGGCTGCTCGCCCTGGGACGTCCGCAGCGGTGATCGCGTCCCGCACCTGGGATCGGCTCATTGGGGGGACGAACACCACGCCGTCCCGGGCCGCCTGGGCGGTCTCCTCGGTGATCAGCGCGTCCAGCGCACCGGATCGCGCGGTCAGAACCTGACGCACGCCCGCAGCGCGTCAGGGCGCAGCGCGGAACTCGCCGTTCGGCCGGGGTCATGATATCGCTAACATGACTTGACATCGATTCCCTGACCGAGGTTGCCGCCCCGGGCACCCAGTCGGGATGTCGCGGTCCGGCGGGGCCGACGCCGGCTTCTCGCTCCCCGAACCCGATCTCGCGGACGTGCGCCCCCGGCGATGCGCGCCGCGCCCGGCGCGCTCCGACTGTGCCCCGGAGGTGTGGGCATTGCGGCGCCGGCACGTATTGACGAACGGGATGTTATCGCTCACTCTCGATGTCGAGGATGACGGCACCTGTGGCTCACCGGGCGAGCCCGCTGGCCGAACCTCGCGTCCAGGGCATCCCCAGGGGTGCGTGGACGTCGCTTCAGGACCATCAGCAGCTGTGTGCGACAGCCGGTCGGACTGCCCGTGCCAGCGCGGACCGGCCGACGACGACCGGCGGAGCGCACCTGGGCGGCGTCGCCACCCACCCGTCTGACCGTCCGCGAGCCGCGTCCGCCGTCCCGGACCGGCTTGCCCGAGCGAACCGGCACATCACCACCACCGGATTCACTGGAAGGAATGCCATGAGATCCAAGAGAACCCTGCTGTCGACGATGGCCCTCGCCGTCGCGTTGACCGCGGGTACGACGGTGGCGCTGGCCCCGACGGCCAGTGCCGGAACGACCCTGAAAGCGTCCGCCGCCGAGAAGGGTCGCTACTATGGCGCGGCCGTCGCGACGGGCAAGCTCTCCGACAGCCAGTACGTTGGCATTCTCAACCGCGAGTTCAACAGCGTTGTCGCCGAGAACGAGATGAAGTGGGACGCCACCGAGCCGCAACAGGGTCGGTTCAGCTATACGGGCGGTGATCGTCTCGTCAGTCACGCTCGGGCCAACGGCATGAGCGTGCGGGGTCACGCCCTGCTCTGGCACGCGCAGCAGCCGGGTTGGGCGCAGAGCCTCTCCGGTAGCGCGTTGCGCAACGCCGCGATCAACCACGTCACCCAGGTCGCCACCCATTTCCGGGGCCAGATCCACTCCTGGGACGTGGTGAACGAGGCGTTCGCCGACGGTGGCAGCGGCGGTCGGCGTGACTCCAACCTGCAGCGCACGGGCAACGACTGGATCGAGGCGGCGTTCCGCGCCGCCAGGGCGGCCGATCCCGGCGCGAAGTTGTGCTACAACGACTACAACACCGACGGCGTCAATGCGAAGTCGACCGGTATCTACAACATGGTGCGGGACTTCAAGTCCCGGGGCGTGCCGATCGACTGCGTCGGGTTCCAGTCCCACCTGGGAACCTCGATCCCGGGGGACTACCAGGCCAACCTGCAGCGCTTCGCCGACCTCGGCGTCGACGTCCAGATCACCGAACTCGACGTCATGAAGGGCTCCAACCAGGCCAACATCTTCGCCACGGTCACCCGCGCCTGCCTGGCCGTCGCGCGCTGCAACGGCATCACGGTCTGGGGGGTGCGGGACAGCGACTCCTGGCGCGGCGACGACGACGCCCTGCTGTTCGACCGGTCGGGCAACAAGAAGGCGGCGTACGACGCCGTTCTCAACGCCCTCAACGCCGGCACCAACCCGCCCACCACGCCTCCGCCGGGCTCCCCGGTAGACACCAGCGCCTGGTACGTGCTGGTGAACCGGAACAGCGGCAAGGCGTTGGACGTCTACAACCTCGCGACCAACGACGGCGCCCGGATCACCCAGTGGTCCCGCAACAACGGCAACCAGCAGCAGTGGCAGTTCGTGGACTCCGGCGGCGGCTACTACCGGGTGAAGTCCCGGCTCTCCGGCAAGGTGCTGGACGTCTACAACTTCTCCGGCTCCGACGGTGCGGCGATCGTGCAGTGGAGCGACGGCAACGGCACGAACCAGCAGTTCCGCCTCGCCGAGTCGGCCGGGGGTTACCTGCGCCTGGTCAACCGCAACAGCGGCAAGGCCGTGGAGGTGCAGGGCGGGTCCACCGCCGACGGGGCGAACATCGTTCAGTACACCGACTGGGGCGGCAACAACCAGCAATGGCAGCTGATCCGCATCGGGTAGCTGGTCCTCCGTTCGGTGGCGCGGACAGCATCCGTTCGCGCCACCGCAGGCGGGCAACCGGCCAGGGACGTGCGCCGGTGGCCGCATCGCGCCCGTACGACGAACACCGTGCTGACGCCACCAGACGTCGGCACGCACGCCAGGCCACCCGCATGCGTTCCGCTCGCGGGTGACCCCGACCAGAGGAGTGGACCATGAATGCCATCGGTGCGGGTCGTCGCGCCCTTCCACCGAGACATCGCTGGCGGTCAGGGCTGGCCGCGACGGCTGCGGCGGTCATCGCGGCCAGCACGTTGGTCGCCGTGGACGCGGCCCCCGCAGCTGCGGCGACCGTGGACACCAGCGCCTGGTACGTCTTGCTGAACAGGAACAGCGGCAAGGCGCTGGACCTGTACGCCTCGGCCACCAACGACGGTGCGCGGATCAGCCAGTGGACGCGGAACGACGGGGCGAACCAGCAGTGGCAGTTCCTGGACTCAGGTGGCGGCTACTACAGGCTGAAGTCCCGGCACTCCGGCAAGGTCCTCGATGTGCACAACTGGTCGACCGCCGACGGCGGAGCGATCGTGCAGTGGTCCGACACCAACGCGACGAACCAGCAGTTCCGGCTCGCGGACTCGGACGGCGGTCACGTCCGGCTGATCAGCCGGCACAGCGGCAAGGTCGTGGAGGTGCAGGGTGCCTCCACCGCCGACGGTGGGAACATCGTGCAGTACTCCGACTGGAACGGTGCCAACCAGCAGTGGCAGCTTGTCCGCGTGGACAGCGGCAACCCGCCGTCTGGAGGCACCGGGTGCGGTAGGGCACCGACGCTGTCCAGCGGCACGCACACGATTCAGAGCAACGGCAAGAGCCGCTCCTTCATCCTGCGGGTGCCCACCAACTACAACAGCAACAACCCCTACCGGCTGATCTTCGCGTTCCACTGGCGCGGCGGCACCATGCAGGAGATATCCTCGGGCGGCACCAGCGGGACGGCCTGGTCCTACTACGGGCAGCAGGAGCAGTCGAACAACAGCGCGATCTTGGTCGCGCCCCAGGGAATTGGCAACGGCTGGGGCAACGCCGGCGGTGAGGACGTCACCTTCGTCGACGACATGATCAGACGGATCGAGAGTGACCTCTGCGTCAACCCGAGGCAGCGGTTCGCCCTCGGCTTCAGTTGGGGCGGCGGCATGAGCTATGCGCTCGCCTGCGCGCGGGCCACCGTCTTCCGGGCGGTCGCGGTCATCTCCGGCGCACAGATCAGCGGGTGCAGCGGCGGTACGCAGCCCATCGCGTACTTCGGGCTGCACGGCATCTCGGACAACGTCCTGAACATCTCGCAGGGGCGGTCGTTGCGCGACACGTTCGTCCGGAACAACGGTTGCACCGCCCAGAACCCGCCCGAGCCGGGGCCGGGCAGCCGTACGCACATCACGACCACCTACTCCGGCTGCAGGGCCGGCTACCCGGTCCAGTGGGCCGCGTTCGACAACGGTCACATGCCCGGACCGGTGGACGGGACGTACGCCGAGAGTGGCGTCACCACCTGGACCAAGGGTGAGATCTGGAGGTTCTTCGCGCAGTTCTCGTGACGCAGACGGGTCAGGCGGCGCTGGCCCTCGCGACGCGGGGGCCGGCGCCGCCTGACGTCGGGCCGGGATGGCGAGGATCCTGAGCGCCGGCCTCCTGGCCGGGTCAGCGTTGCAGGCGGGTCGGCTTGCCCGAACCGCTGCGGCGGACCAGCCAGGCCTCGGTGATGTGGGTGAACATGGCCTCGGCCGCGCCGTCCGGGTCGTGCGCGGCGATGCGCTCGTAGATGCGCCGGTGGCCGCGGTTGGACGCCACGCACAGGGAGCGTTCGGTCCGGCCCATGTAGCGGGCGGTGTTGATGACTGGCTCTCCAGCGCCTGTACGACACCGCGAGCGATGCGGTTCCCGGACGCCTGCATGACCGTCGCTGATCGGTCGGCGATGAAGGTGCTCCAGTGGGCGCCCGGACTGCGATTGAGCATCAGGGAGCGCCACGGGCTGATTGTGTTTCCGCGGATCCACAAGGCGTCTTCAAGGTGGCAAAGGAAGGGCTTGTCCGGCTGCCGGTCGAGTGGTCGGTGATGCCCTGGTCCGGTTACGGGGAAATCCATGGACCATGACCCGCGATACCGTGAGCGCCGTGCGGACAGCGGTCGACTTCCAGGGAGTCGTGTGATGACGATGCGGGTGAAAGCCGTCCTGCTGGACCTGGACGGCACTCTGCTGGACCACAAGGGTGCCGCGGAGAAGGCGTTCCTCGCCGCCTGCCTGCAATGGCTTCCCGACCTCGACGAGGAGGCGCGGTACGAGGCTCACACGGAGTGGCAGCGGCTGGAGGCCGTCCACATGCGGGCGTACTTGGACAAGACAATGACCTTCCAGGAACAACGGCGGGCTAGGCTCCGCGGTGTGCTGTCCGCCTACGGCCGAGAAACCGGAGCCGTGAGCGACGACCAAGCCGATGACCTCTTCACGCTCTACCTGCGCCACTATGAGAATTCCTGGGCAGCGTATAGCGACGTCCCGGAGGTGATGCGTTTCCTCGGCGGGGCACCCGCCGGTGTGGCGGTGTTGAGCAACGGCGATCGCGCGCAGCAGGAAGCTAAACTGGCCTCGCTCCGTCTCCCCTCGACGCCACCGCTGTTCACGCCCTCCGACGTCAGTGCTTCGAAGCCGAATCCCACAAGCTTCCTCGGCGCCTGCGAGCGGATGGGCTGGGAACCCTCCGAGGTTCTGTACGTCGGTGACGATCTTCAGGGCGATGCCTTAGCCGCCGCCGCCGCGGGATTACGGGGATGCTGGCTGGACCGGCAGCAGACGTACGGGGCCGCGGCGCCCGAGGGCATCCTTCGCGTACACAGCCTGTTCGACCTTGCGACGGCCGACCTCTTCGACCGGAGCGCGGCCTAGCTGTGCTGTCCAGGGACGTGGCGGAGCAGTACCCGAAGTCGAGATGAAAGTGCTCCGGTTCGCCTCTGTCGGGGGCGGGCCGGCACTAAGGCGTGTTTCGTAAGAGGTTGTCTCACGTGGCAAGTCTCGCGAGCTTCTTGTAGCAGGTCAGGGCGGTGGCCATGGCCAGGCCTCGGCTCTGCCGGTCGTTGCGGACCACGTACGGGATCTTGAGACCACGAGTAGCCCATGGCAGGCTCATGCCGCATGATTGATGATTTCGCGAAAGCCAACCTGCACGGGAGACTGCGGCGGGACCGCAAGGCGCTGCTCTGGAAACTCGACGGCTTGTCCGAATACGACGCCCGCCGACCTTTGACAGCGACCGGGACCAACCTCCTCGGCCTGGTCAAACACGTGGCCACCGTCGAGGCCAGGTACTTCGGCGAGGTCTTCGACCGCCCTTCCCCGGAACCGCTGCCCCGGTGGCAGGACTCCAACGGCAGCGATCTGTGGGCGACCGAGGACGAGACCCGCGATCAGATCATCGCGTTCTACCGGCGCATGTGGGAACACTCGGACGCGACGATCACCGCGCTTCCCCTCGACGCCCCCGGCCACGTGCCGTGGTGGCCGGAGCCTTATGCCGACACGAACCTGTTCGCCATCATGGTCCATGTCCTCGGCGAGTCCATCCGGCATGCCGGGCACGCCGATATCCTGCGCGAGGGCCTCGACGGCCGGACCGGGTTGCGCGCCGAACACGAGAACCAGATCGACGAGGAAGCCCGTGCAGCCTACTGCGCGAAGATCGAGCAGGCCGCCAGGTCGGCTGACGAGGCGGCATGACCTGACCGACGGGCAGTGGGCTGTTCTGGCTCCGCTGCTGCCTCCCGCGCCAAAAACAGGTCGTCCGCTGAAGTGGGAGAAACGACAGCTCATTGATGGATCCGGTGGCGGATCCGCATCGGCGCCCCATGGCGGGATGTCCCGGCTGAGTCCGCGCCGTGGCCCACCGTCTACGGCCTGTTCCGCCGGTGGCAGCGGGACGGGACCTGAGGACAAGATCCTGTCGGCGTTGCAGACCGCGGGCGATGCGCAGGGCCGGATCGGTTGGACAGTGAGCGTGGACTCGATGACCAGCCGCGCCCACCAACACGCCGCCAGCGCACGCATCGACGGGCATCTGCAGAAGGAACCGCCAGGTGGCGTGCACGACGAGCCGGCCGATCATGCGCTGGGCCGCTCGCGGGGCGGGCTGACCACCTAGACTCACCTGGCTCGCGAGCAGGGGCAGAAGGTGCGCGATCCCGGCGAAGTCGCTGACGCTGAACCTCAACGGCCTGACCTTCCAGGGGTTGTGGCAGGGGAGCACGGCGCTGGCGAACGGTGCCGACCACACCGTCTCCGGCAACACGCTCACGCTCACCCCGGCCGCGCTCACCCGGCTGGCCGGCAACCGGGCGTACGGCGTCAACGCCAGCATCGAGGCCCGCTTCTCGGCGGGCGTGCCGTGGCGGATCGACGTCGTCACCTCCGACCCGCCGACCCAGGCTGCCGCGACGGGGACGACGCAGTCGTTCGCCGTCCCGACCCAGTTCCGCGGCGACCAACTGCCGCCATGGAGGCGAAGTACGCCGACGGCAGTCCCGCCGGACCGGCGGACTGGACCCCGTACGAGGAGTTCTGGCAGCACTTCCAGCCCGACTACGCCGCGTCGACGATCCTTCTCAAGCCCGAGTTCTTCGCCGAGGTCGACGATGGCGCCGTCACCCTCACGTTCCACTTCTGGAGCGGCGCGCGGACCACGTACCGCATCACCAAGACCGGCACCACGGTGACCGGCAGCACCCCCTGACGTCCGGCGGCGCCGCGGCCGGGCACGCCGCGGCGCCGCCGCCATCCTCATGACGCTCGTCGTGGCGATCTTCATCGGCGGCCTCATCCCACTCTCATCGTCGCTTCCGCCCTCGGTGACCACGCCCGCTGGCCGGCGGCGCGACGGAGTGCCCAGCCGCCCGCCGTCGTGCCCGCGTCAGCGAGGCTTTCGCCGGCGTGCGGCAACAGGCGGCGGGGTTGCCCGGACCGGGCCGGACTCGGTCGTGCTCACGTCGGCAGCGAGCTGATGGGCGGCAACCCGGTGCGGGAACCCGGGGACCGACAACTCCCTCGTTGCCAAACAGGCAGTTATGGCTGATCATGGCCTTGATCACTCGTCGACCGCTGGCAGCGGCTCCTTCCAGCCCTCGGGTTCGACCTCTTCGTGATGTCGGAGCCAAGGAGGAACCGAGTCCTTCCACTCCGTCGACAGCCACCTTCGACCAGGCGACCCGTTCCCGGTCGCTGTCAACTCCTGCACGCCGATCACCGCTTGCTGCGCCAGTTGGAGGCAGACCATGCCCTGCTCCTGTCAGCCTGGACGGCCGACGCCGAGCCGCTCCTGCCACGGCACGCCGCACCACCTGCGCGTCGCGACCAGGGCAGGGGGCGCCTGATGGGCTCCACCGGCCCGGTGTTCCTTTCCGACCCCGCCGCGGACTACCTGAGGGCGGTCGGAGCCGGCAAGCTGCCGGCCGACCTGCCAGCCGATCACGCGGTCGCGGTGCTGGGGCCGGAACTCGCGGCGCGGACCTTCCCGCGCCCGATGTTCGTCGCGGAGCGTGAGATCGCTTCGTTCTACGCCGACTTCGAGGTGTTGCTCGATGTCGTCGGCAGACTGCCCGATCTTCTCGCGGGCGGCAGCCTGGCCGCGTTCGGCGCGCTGACCGACGCGCCGGCGGCGATCCGCCCGATGCTCGTCGACACCGACCTGCCACGCCTCGTCCGGTACGGCCGCGCCGACCTGATCCACGACGGCACCGGCTTCAAGGTGATCGAGCTGGGTTTGAGCACCGCGGTCGGCGGGGTGCGGCGGGCACCTCTGGCTGCCGCGATCCTGGCCGACCCACGATTCAGTTCCTTCGCCGAGCGCCACGGACTACGTCACCTCGATTCCGTCACCGGCCTGGTCGACGTGTTGGACGCAGCGGCGCCGGAGCAGGAAGCCGGCAGGCCTGGCGAGCTCAGGGAGGTGCTGATGGTCGAGGCGACCGGCGCACTCGCGGAGTGGGCCGCCGCATGGCAGCCGATGGCCGAGCGGATCGAGACGCGCCCCTTCCGGACTCGGCTGGCAGAAATCGCCGATCTGTCGAAACCCGACGGGACCATCGCCGACGGTGTCGCCGGAGCCAGCGCGATCCTGCGGCTGTTCAACCTGGAGGAACTCGCCGCCGAGCCGGAACCGGCGATCGCCTGGCGGCGGCTGCACCCCGCAGCGGACGACACCATGCCGCCGGTGGTCACCGTACCGGCGCATGACGTGTTCAACAGCAAGTCCTGCCTCGCCCTGGTGCAGCTGCCCGCGGTGCAGGGCGCGCTGACCGAGGCCGAACGCGCTGCGTTGCGCCGGATCCTGCCCCAGGCGACCCGCATCGACGCGTCGTACGACCTGACCGGTCTGATCCGCGACAGGTCCGACAACATCCTCAAACCGACCACGCTGGCCCGGGGGGAGGGCACGGTGGCCGGCTGGACGGTTGACGACACGACGTGGCGCGCCGCGCTCACCACGGCGGCCAGGGACGGCAGGTACATCGTGCAGCGGCGGGTGGTGCCCCGGATCGAACCGGGCTACGACGAGCAGGGCGGCCCGGTGCGAGACTGGCACGCGGTGTGGGGGCTGCACTACGGACCGGCCGGGCTCACCGGTCTCACCTCCCGACTGGTCAGGGACCCGAGCACCGTCATCCGCGGCACCACCGAACGAGGCACCCTGCTCGCGCCGGTGCTCCTCAACTCCGGCTCTCAACCGCCGAGCGGTGACCGCCGTGGGACAGCCACCGCTGGAAGCTGACTCCCGCCGTTGTCGGGCCGCTGGCCGAGGCGCTGTCCGACGAGGACAGGGCCGGAGCGGCGGCGCTGGGCGTCCTCACGAGCGCTCGCTCCGGACGACGCCCTCCTGTTCGGCGATGAGCTCACAGACGTCCGCGACAGTCGGATTGCGGAAGAAGTCACGGAGCCTCAGGTCGACCGCCAATTCGACGTTGATCCTCGTCACGACCTCAGCCGCGAGCAGCGAGTGGCCACCGACGTCGAAGAAGTCGTCCGTCACCGAAACGGTATCGATGTCGAGACACTCGGCGAACAGGGCGCACATCGACTCCTCCAGCGACTTCCGCGCAAGTTGGTCCATGGGCATCAGATTCTCCAGAAGAAGTAGAAGGGACAAACTCGGACTCTGCCCGGCTGCTCGCCGCTGAGGCCACCACGCGGGCGGGCAGTCACCGAAGAGAAACGCACTCCACCCTGCCCGCTGAAGACATCGCCTTCCCGTTCACCATGCTCCGGACGGCCGAACTCAGCGCGCGAACCTCTTCTGCAGCAGTCCCGCACAGGCCGTCCGGTCGGTCTTGCCGCGATCGTTCACCGGAAGGCCGTCCAAGGCCGCGATGCGCGTAGGGATCATGTAGTCGGGCAGGTGGGGGCGAAGCAGTTTGCGTAGTTCACGTCCTGACGGAACGTCACCGGTGCAGGCGGCGGCGAGCTCGAGTTGCCCGTCCAGGTGCGCGACCGCGTGGACGATCGCGTCATCGACTCCTGCCCACATTCGCATGGCGCTTTCTATCTCGGGTAGCTCAATCCGGTATCCACGGATCTTGACCTGGTGGTCCAGGCGACCCAGGTGAACGAGGATTCCATTTTCGAGGGCGATCCGGTCGCCGGTGCGGTACCACGCCTCAGGCCCTGGTTCGGGGCGGTCGGACCCGGGTTGAGGAAGGGCGGGTTCGATGAACCGTCCCTCGTTGTCCTTGGCGTCGTGATAGCCGTGGAACCGCTGGGAGCCCCGCACCTGCAGCTCGCCGGATTCTGGATCGATCTGAAAGTCCAGATGCGGGTACACCGCGCCGATCGGCACTGTTCCGTTGGATGTCGCCGGCCAGGCGCCGCGTTCCTTCGGTAGGCGATATGACGTCATCGCAACCGTGAGCTCGGTCGGCCCGTAGAGGTTCTCCAACGTGCTGTTCGGCGCCGCCTCGGCCCATGCCTGCGCCTGGTTGAGCGTGAGCTGCTCCCCGCAGAACAGGCTCCAGCGCAGCGACGGCATGCATCCCGGAGACAGCAGCCGCGCTCGGGTGGCCATGGAAACCAGAGAGGGTACGCAGAACCAGTGCGTCAACCGGTGCTTGTTGACGAACTCGACCGGATCGTAGAGGTCGTCGGCCGACGGCACCACCAGAGCGGCACCGGATCCCCAGGTGACGAACATGTCGAAGACCGACAGGTCGAACGTCAGGCTGAACATCTGCGAGTGTCGGCAGCCTGGTTCCATCCCGTAGCGGGCGACGTTGAGATCGATGAACGGGTCCACGTTGCCGTGCCTGATCGGCACGCCCTTGGGCTGGCCCGTCGAGCCCGAGGTGAACAGCAGATAGGCGAGGTCGTCAGGATTGCCCGTCCAGTCGGGAAGGCTGTCCCGCGATGCCGATCCGGCAGTGGTGTCCGATGCCGACGGCGATTCGACGCGTACGACACGGGCCGGGAGCGCGTCCAGGAGTGCGGCGTCCGCCGTGTCGTCGGCGACGACGAAGTCCAGGCCGGCCGAGCGGGCGACCACGGCCAGGCGATCGGCAGGATGGGCAGGGTCGAGCGGCACGACGACACCGCCGATCCGCAGCCCCGCGAGGTAGGCCGCGTAGGTCTCGACGGTACGCGTGGACAGCAGGCCGATTCGCGGCCGGTCGACGCCCTCGGCGAGCAGGCGGTGGCCGATGCTGCGGGAGATCCCGTCGAGCTCGGCATAGCTGAACTGCCGTCCGTCGGCGATCAGCGCGGGCTCGTCTGGATACTTCTCGACGCTCCGGATGAACCAGTCATGCAGCATACGTTTCCTCCGGATCAGCTCCCTGGGTTGCCGAATCAACCACAGTCGGCGCAAAGTCGAAATCCTGCTCGCCCGGCGGCTCAAGGAAGTAGTTGATGTCCGCCATCAGTAGTCGCATCCGGTCGTGATCGGTGACCGTGAGCCACCGGTCATCGAGCAGGCTGCGGTTTCGACGCATGACGTCCTCGGAGAAGGGAAGCCCACCCGCGTCCAGATAGCGGACCGCGCCGGCACGATCCCGACACGGCATGACGTTCGACCTCGCGTGCCTGCTCGCGCTGAAGGGAACGTCCAGGGAGCCGCGTTCGAATGCCGAGGAGATTGCCAGTGGAAGATTGGCGGCGCCGAGCAGTGGACCCACGATCTCATCCACCTCGCGCTCGATCCAGTGTTGCTCCTCCTCCAGGGCGTCCTCGTCGAGCCGGATGGCGCGGACGAATGGGGCGTTCGCGATCCGTGCGAGGCGCATGCCATGAACGTTCGCCGAGGCGTCCGGGATGCCGTAACCCTCCTGGATCGTCTTCGTGACCACCTTCGCCGCGCCGCCGAGCCTCGCGGTCAGGGCTCCCGCGAATATGAGTTGCTCGGCACGGGCGCGGCTCTTCGGAAAGACACCCATGAACTCGTGGAGCACCGGATGGACGTCGACTGACGAGGGTAGGTAGCGGCTCGCGAGAGACCGGATCGCGCGCAGCGCGGCCACATCCTGCACCAGGTTGCCGGCCTGCGGATACGCGATCGACACGCAGGTCACTCCGGCACGGGTGGCCATGACCGCTTCCAACACGCTGATCGCGAGACTGACCGACGGCGGCACGAGCACGCCGGTGAGGCTGCCGAACAGTTCACGGTCGACGACCACGCCCGCCTGAGCCAGCTCGCCGCACCTCGCGTCGATCTCCGCGTACGCGTCCAACGAGGCCGCGAGCGGCACGTCCTTGCAGTACGGCAGGTTGTACGAAATCCCGCCGCCCTCGAAGGACGTTATTCCTGACGCGATCGTGGTTTCGAACAGTCGGTGCGGCAACGGAGAGCCATGGCGTACCTCCAGCGGGGCCGAGACCGCCTGGTTGAGGTCGCGTCCGCGCCGCCAACCATGCGTCACCAACGGGTAGCCGTTCATTTCCTCAGGGGCGTTGGACAACGACGACAGCGCCCTGTCGAACTGGTTGAGCCGCGTGTAGGAGTCGATCGTCAGACTCAGGATGTCGGGGTGGGCGCCTTCTTCGAGGGCGAGCAGCAGGGCGCGCATCTGCTCATGACCGCCGACACCGCATCGCGGCTGAACCGCCACCAGGCCCTGGGCCTGCGCCGCCCTCAGGACATCGGAGACAGTGGGCTTGTCCAGCCCTTTGATGAAGCCGATCGAATCGGCAGCCGATGGAAGCTCATCGGTGTCCATCGGCTGTCTCCTCGATGCGTGGCGCACCCGAGAATGCGGTCACCTCGCCGTCGGGTCGCCCCCGGAGTTGGTCGAGCACCGTGGGGATCGTGGACGGGTCGCGGAGGATGTGATCCACCCCCAGGGCGTAGAGGGCCGCCTCTTGGCTGATGTCGTCGGTCACGGCCACCGACAGGTTGCCCCCGACGATCACCGGGCAGGTGATCGCGCCGCGTTCCTTCGCCGCTGGCAGGTCGGCGAGATCCTGTCGTGCGTGTCCGTTGAGGCTGCCGACGAGCACCGCCTCCGCTTCAGGCCACCGGAGAAGTGCATCGCACATATCGGACACCGTCGTGCAGGCGCCGAGGTTCACCACGTTGAAGCCGCGGGACCTGAGCAAATAGGCTATGAGGTGGTTCGCGACGACGTGGGAATCGCTGGCCGCGACGCACAGGATGACGGTTCGCCTGCCGGGGCGGTAATCGCTTCTCATTCCTGACCGATTTCTATGTATCGAGGGGTCGACCGGTGCATCCGGCTGATTCGAGTCGAACATCGGTGCTGGACGGCAGCACCAAGCTCTATGGCCGTCTACGAGGGGTGGCGCTCCTCCACCAGCTGCACCCCCGAGAGCTGTGCTTTCGGGTCCCGCGCTCCGGCGGTGAGTAGCTGACGGAAGTGCAGAACCAACTCCTGTATCGCATCGCGGTCGAATATCTCGGTAGCGAACTCGGCGCGCAACGACCATCGTGTCGGCGAAACGGGGATCACCTCGACCATCAGGTCAAGCTTGGCAGTTCCGTTGTGAATGGACAGTTGTCGGACCTCCGTGCCGGCGAAGGTTACGGGGGCAGGCGTGACCGATTGAAGTGCGAAGGCGACCTGCGTGAAGGGCTGGCGGCTCCGGTCGCGGGGAGGGCTGAGCTCCTGCACGAGCCGAACGAAAGGCACGTCCGAGTTGCTGAACGCGCCGAGCGCCGATTGCCTCACCCGCTCCATCATCTCCACGAACGTCGGCGCGCCGCCGGTATGGACGCGCAGGACGACCGTGTTCATCAGGAGCCCCACGAGAGACTCCGTACCGGGATGATGGCGGCCCGCGACCGGCACGATCATCGCCACGTCGTCCTGGTCGGCGTATCGTGCCAGCAGTTCCTGGAACGCCGCGGCGACCGCCATGAAGAGCGTGCAGCCGTGATCCTCAGCCGTCGCACGGAGTTGGCCCATGAGGGGACCGGGCAGGTCGACCTCGACCCGATCGCCGCTCACCGGTCGCTGTTTCGGGCGCGGCCTGTCGGTGGGCAGGTCGAAGGGGACGTAGCCGGCGAGGGCTGAACGCCAGTAGTCCAGCTGGCGCGCCAGCCGTTCGCCGCTGAGCCATCGCTGGTACGACGCCGCGAACTCGGAGTACGTGACGTCGAGCGTCAGCAGTCGTGCCGGCCGTGATTCCACGATGCTGTCGTAGAGCTCGCTCAGCTCCTTGGTGAGGACACCGATCGACCAGTCGTCGCAGATGATGTGGTGCAGGCAGAACAGCAGAACATGCCTGTCAGGGCGAAGCCGAACCAGGCTGCCGCGCAGTAGGGGTGCGCGTTCGAGGTCGAAGGGTGTCCGCGCCACCAGGCGCATCTGCGCCTCCAGCACCGCTGGGTCATTCCCCGTCGCATCGACCTCGTCGAGGCTGACGCTCACGTCGGGATGCACCCGCAGGGTGGAGACGCCACGGCTTTCCGGGAAGGACGTGCGCAACACCTCGTGCCGGCTCACCAGGAGGTGCAACGCCTGGTTCAGCGCGGCCACGTCTATCTGCCCCGTGAGCTCGTACGCCAGGGGAACGTTGTATATCGGTAGTTCGGGATACACCTGGTGCAGGAGCCACTGACCGCTTTGGGTGGGGGACAGGCCGCCGGCCGGCTGGCCTGCCGAATCCTCGGCGGCGACGGCCGGCTGGGCGGGGCTTTCCACCCTTGTCGCCCGCGCCGCCAGTGCTGACAGGACCGGATGGGCAAAGATGTCATCCAACCCGATCCGGACATGCTCCGCCGATTCCAGAAGGTGGACCACGCGCATCGCCGCGAGGGAATCGCCACCAAGCGCGAAGAAGTCGTCTGCGGACTCCACCACGTCCACCCCGAGCACCGTCTGCCACGCCCGCGCAATCCGCTGCTCGTCGACACTGAGGGGGGCGGGTTCGTCGCCGACGCGGTCGGCGTGATCGGCAACCGCCTTTACGTCGATCTTGCCGTTCGGCGTGAGCCGCATCTTCTCCACGATGACGATGCTGGCCGGCACCATGTACGACGGCAGCGCGGCGGCGCACATCTCCTGGAGGTGTCGAGCGGTGACCGGTTCCACCAGCGGGCGAGGCTGCACGTGGGCCACCAGGCGACGCCGTCCGTCCGGACGACCGACCACGCCTACGACGGCCCGATCCACCCCCGGGTGGGTGTGCAGTACGTTCTCCACGTCACCGAGTTCGATCCGATGCCCGTTCACCTTCACCTGACGGTCCCGGCGCCCGACGATCTCCAGCGTCCCGTCCGCGCGGTATCGTCCGAGGTCCCCCGTCCGGTACAGGCGGGCGCCAGGGCGGCCGCCGAGGTGGTCGGGCACGAAGCGCTTAGCGGTGAGACCCGGGGACCTCACGTAGCCGCGGCCGACCCCGGAACCACCGAACACCACTTCGCCGACGACCCCGTACGGGACCGGTTGAAGATTCTCGTCGAGCACGTAGACGTCGATGTTGGGGTTGGGGCGCCCCAGAGGCGTGGTGCCTCGACCGCCTGCGGCGGCAACTGCGGTCGCATCCACGCAGCAACCGCCGACGGTGACCTCCGTGGCGCCGTACTGGCTCAGCACCGTCAGCCCCGCTGCCCGGGCCGCGAGGGACCTGACGACCTCCAGTCGCAGCGGTTCACCGCCGACGAACAGCGTCCTGGTGGCCAGTCCTCCGCCCCGCAGTCGAAGCTGCCCTTCGAGGACTTCGAGGTGCGACGGGGTGAGCCGGACGAAGTCGAAGTCGGCGTCGCCGGTGAGCGCGTCGACCACCTTGTCGATCCTCGCGCCGTCGGGCAGCAACACCACCTCCGCGCCCCTCATGAGGGGTACGAAGATGCACGGCACGGTGAAGTCGAAGCTCAGTCGGCTATGCACCAGGGTGCCCTGCCGATGGCCCGTGGGCAGCACGGAATCAGCCCACAGCAGGTAGTTCACGGCACTTCGGTGCTCGATCATCGAGCCTTTCGGCGTGCCGGTGGAGCCGGAGGTGAAGATGACGTACGCCAGATTGCGTGGGGCGGCGAGGGACTCCGGTCGGTCGCTCGGTTGTGCCCGCAGCTCGGTGGCATGCCGATCGACGTCCAGAACGGGAAGACCAGTCGGCACCAGAAGGTCAGCGGTGTCGGCATCCGTGATGGTCAGGCTGACACCGGCGGCCGCGAGAGTGGTCGCCGTCCGCTCCAGAGGCTGATCGCGGTCCTGCGGTACGTATGCTGCGCCAGCCTTGAGGATCGCCAGGATCGCGACGATCACTCTCGGCTCCCGCCCCAGGAGGATGCCTACCCGGCATTCCGGCCCGATCCCGCGCTGACGGAGCAGCCGAGCGAGTTTGTTGGCCTCACGCTCCAGCTCCCCATAGGTAAGCGTGGATTCACCACACGAGACCGCGAGGGCGTCCGGCACCTGATCCGCCTGCCTCTCGAACAGCTCGTGCAGGCACAGGTCGGGCGTACTGGCTGCCCTGCCCCGGCCCCACTGGCGGGTGATCGTGGCGGTCTCGTCGGACGTCAGCAGGGTGAGAAGACGAGCAGGGGTGTGCGGATCAGCGTATGCGCTGCCCAGGAGAGTCATCAGGTGAGTGACCATGCGGCGGGTGGTGTCGCGGTCGAACAATTCGGGGTCGTAGCTGAGCCGACCGTCGAGACCGGCGGAGGTCGCGGTCATCGTCAGTCTGATCTCCGCCCGGAAGGTGCTCCCATCGGCCACGGGAGACTCCAACGGCTCGCCGTGGACCGTCGTCCCCTCGCCGTACCAGGCAAACACCGCGCGTGCCGTCTGGGTCCGAGATCCGGCTCGGTGTCCGCCGTCGCCCGGTTGTTCTGCCGGATTGCCACGGAGGCACCCGAGCTCGGAGGCGTTTGCTCTGGCCAACGCGTCGAACCCCAGTGGCCCGGGATCGCCGCACTCGACGACGGTGCCTGGCTCCGTGGTGTGCTCGTGCGCCCTGGCTGACCCGACGGGCACACCCATGACACCCATGACGAATCGTCTCTGCCCGCTGTACCGGTGCAGCAGCAGGCGCCATGCGGTCTGGAGAACCACCCACCTGTCGGTCCCGACCCGACCAGCCAATGCGTCGACCTGTTCGGCCATGACTCCGGTGATGGCGAATGGCTCGTCCGCCCTACGGCTACCGGCAGCACGAGTACGCGGCCGGTCGGTTGGCAGTTCGAGGAGTGATTCGTCTCCTGGAACCCGGTCGGCTAACTCGGGCGATTGCTCAGTCACGGCCGCTCCTGTGGCAGAGATGGGTTGCGTTCTCTCCTCTGGCGTGGCGTGAAAGGAGAGGGATTGACCAGCAGGAGGAGGGATAACGGAGAGTGGGCAAGGGCGGGGGACGTGAGCCGCGCGGGGAGTGAATGCCGGGCCGGCAGCCCGCTCTAGACGCCACCAGGTCTGCAGGCATCAGCTGAGACCACCCATGCTGACCGTCTGGTCGAGGCCGCCGTCAGGATGGTCTGGAGGGCCACCCCACCCGGGATACCACGGACGGCCGAAGGTAAGACGTCGTGCATGCTTCGGCTCCTTGGGGGCAGCGCATAGACAGAGAATTAGTGATACTGTTGCGGAGCGGAATCGAGCGGCCACACGTCTGACGGTGTGCCTTCCGGCCCCTTGCGTCTGAAGACGGACAGATGCATGAATGGCTCCAGCCCTCGTGTGGATGGATGCCCGGGGAAAGGTATGCTGACCCGACGGCTTTCGCCGCGAGTAGGCGAGCGTTCATGTGATCGCAGCAAACAACCTCAAAAAATCAACTCACCATAAGGTGAGCGCCGCATCCGACTGCATGTATTAGTAGTCGGATGCCGCTTTACCATGTATTGCCCTCCTGGTGGGGGATCCTACGCACAGCGAGTGGATCAAAGCAACACCTTCGATCCTCACTTAGGGGTCGGTGGGCGGTGGGCACGCCGCAGGTCGACGCCGGCCTCACCAGGGCCGTCGCCGCGGCCCCCTCACCCTGTCCGTCGCCGTGACGACGACGGCGTCCTGCGCGGCGTCCTCGGCGACGGCACCCAGAGAATCTGCCGATCGCCACCGGTCTCACCATCGGGAAACTGGACCTTCTCGTCCGCAACGGCGAGGCGCCTCCGGTCGGCCGCAGAGCGAAGATGGCGAACTTCACCGGAGCAGAGCCGCGGAACGTTTCGGAGCGCCGCCCGGCGGTCCCGCCGCCCTGAGGTGGGCAGCGGCAGCAAGCTACCGAGGCCAGAAGCACTCATCCGCACATCGGCACGACCGTGCACTGCGCCGGGCGGCAGCCAACGCGCGGACAACGGCAGATCCGGATGCCGGAACACGGCGGCTTCAGGCATCCTCTCTGGGTGGATGCCAGCGGGGCCAGGATCGTTCTGGTGGATGATCTGCGTTCCTTCGTGGACGGCCGCAGTGCGGGAGTGGCCCGTAGCAGTGCGGCTGGGGTTCAGCTCCTCGACCGGTACCGGGGGCAGCGGTTGGACGAGTTGTGGCTGGACCATGACCTGGGCGGGGACGACACGATCTGGCCGGTCGTGGAGGTGCTGGAACGGGCCGCCTTCGAGGATCGCCGGTTCGACATCGGTGTCGTCTACGTCCACTCCGCCAACCCGGCTGGTGCCACGAAGATCGTCCAGGTTCTGCGGCGTTGGGGCTACCAGGTCCACGTCGCGTCGGGCTCGACGGACGTCGGCTATCTCGACGGGACCGCCAGCGCGAGCTGACCGGTCTGGGTGAACTCCGATCGGGTCATCGTTGTCGGCGACTTGATTACGGCATGCCTGCCCTTCGGCAACCCACCAGCTCGTTGGGACGCCGTGCGGCGATCGGATTGCGGCATGACAGTGCGTTGTCATGGCGCCCTGCCAGCATTTCCCGAACCCGTTCAGAACCGTCACTGTCAATCGGGCGCGTCAATCAGCCTGGCGAAGGAGACCACTTCGCACCGTGTCCAAGGGCTGTCGCTCGATGGCATGTGCAGTGGTGGTCCTCACGCGACGTTCCCGCCATGACGGCGTCGCGGCGCTGCTGGCCGGGCGCACCGATGGTGAACTGGCAGCGTTGTTGCGGGCCGCGTCACTCAAGGGCGTGGGCGTGGGCGGCAGCTCTTCGATCGCCGACGTCGACGGCGTGCCCGTGTTCGTCAAGCGGGTCCCGATCACCGACCGGGAGCTGGCTCATCCACACAGCACAGCGAACCTGTTCGGCATGCCAGTCCATTGGCAATACGGCATGTACCGCCTGGCTGGCCCGGGCTTCGGCGCGTGGCGCGAACTGGCCGCGAACCAGAGCGTCACTGAGGGCGTCCTCGCCGGCGAGGCGGAATCGTTCCCGTTGCTGCACCACTGGCGGGTGCTGCCCGGCCGCCCGCCGGTCGCGGCCGAGCACCTCGACATCGACGCCGTCGTCGCCCAGTTCGGCGGTAACCAGGCCGTGCGTGTGCGCTTTGAAGCGCTGGCGGGCGCCACCGCGAGCCTCGTGCTGTTCCTCGAACATCTCCCCGACGAGCTGCCTCGCTGGCTGAGCGACCCGGTCGGCAGAGCCGCGGCGGTCGAGCGGCAGCTGTTCGAGATGGTGGCGTTCCTGCGTAACCGCGAGATACTGCACTTGGACGGACACTTCGGCAACATCCGGGCCGACGAAGAGCGGCTTTACCTCGTCGACTTCGGGCTCGCCACCTCGCCGCGCTTCGACCTGTCGGACGCCGAGCGCGACTTCGCTGCCCGCAATGCCGGTCATGATGCCGACTATGCTTCCATGCGGCTGGTGAACTGGTTGGTCACCTCAGTATGCGGGGTGCCCGTGCCGGTCGGCAGCGGTCCCGTTGCACGCGACCAGTTTGTGCGCCGATGCGCGGCCGGCGATATCCCACCGGACCTGCCGCCGCCCATAGGGGAAATCATCGCCAGACATGCCCCCGCCGCCGCCCGGATGAACGACTTCTGCTGGCGCTTGTTCGACGGCGACCTTCAGGCCGAGTATCCCGGCAACGAGAATACAGTCCAGATCATTGCGGATCGGGCAGGTTGAGCAAGGGAACTAGGCACTCACATCGGCATGAGCGAGCACCGCGTCGGGTCGTGGAGGCGCGTCCGGCTGAGAGGGCTCGCGCGCACAGACGGGCCCCAACGCCTGGCTAGGATCCGTCAAGGCTGGCTGATCTTCAGCCGAGCGGGATAGCGCCGATAAGGCACATCCACGGTTAAGTATCGGTTTGTGTCGATTGCTGCGCATGAACCAAACCCAACGGCGCAGCAGGTCATCGTCGATGCCGTAGGCCGACTGGTGTGGGCCTCACCGGCACTACCGGGCTCGGCGCGCGACCTCACCGCCGCCCGCATTCACGGCATCACCGACGCGCTGACCAGCGCAGACGTGATGACCTTCGCCGACAAGGGCTACCAGGGCGCTCGCGGCAGCGTGCGCACACCCTTCAAGCGGCGACGCTTCCGACCGAAGCTGTCACGCCGACAGAAGGCGGTCAACCGGACACACGCACGCAACCGTGCTCGTGGCGAACGCGCCATCGCCACGCTCAAGACCTGGAAGATCCTGTCCAAGCTGCGCTGCTGCCCACGCCGCGCCACCGCCATCGTGCAGGCCATCCTCGTCCTGCACCACGTCGAAGCCAACCGCTACGCAGGATGAACATGGTTCATTCATGATGGTCATTGTTGCGCACTGTGATACTCATACAACCCTGCGCACTTCACGCTGTCAGGGATCGCAGAGACTAGGAGTCTGTCATGCTCGTCCCGACCATGCGGCGATCGGCGGCCCGAGCCGCCGTGATCCTGCTGGCCACGGCAGCGGCCACGGCCGTAATCGCCGGCCCGGCCTCGGCCCACCCGGCCCTGACCATCTCCGCCAGCCCCACCACCGTCACCGCCGGATCGACCGTCACTCTGACGATCACCGGAACCTCGAACGGCAACTACACCAACGCCCGCATCGAGGTTTCCGCCGGCTCCGGCACCGCCGGCACCACCGGCACGCTCACCTCGTTCACGTCTGGCCCCACCTGCGGCTCGGGCATCCCGTCCACACCCACCTGCTCAGAGATCACCAACAAGTACAAGCTCTACCCGATCAATCTCACCAACAACCAGGCGTTTTCCTACACCATCACCTTCACAGTCGACTCCGCCACAACGGCGGGCACGTTCAAGGGCAACGCCCAGTTCTACACCTCCAGCAACAGCACCATTGGCCTGACCACCGGCCCCACCATCACCGTCAACCCCGCCACGTCCGACCTGATCCTCACCAAGGGGCCTGTCAACCGCAGCGGCAACCAGCTCAATTTCAACTGGACCAGCGCCAACGTGGGACCGGTCGCCAGCACCAACCCGAACGTCTTCTCGGGCAGCGCCGACCCAGCCGGCTTCGCCAGCCAGGTCTCCAGTGCCTGCACCAGCGGTTTCGTCTCCGGACAGTCCTTCTCCTGCGGCCTGAACTTCGTCATTCCCGCAGGCGCGACCAACCAGCCAGGAAACGCCTTCTTCAACGTCAACCTGCTCGCGCTCGGCACCTACACGGTGTCCATCAGCCTGATCCCGGCCAACGAAGCCAACCCCGCCGACAACACCATCAGCTGGAACTGCACCGTGCTGACCGGTCTCATCATCACCTGCACCTGATCCCCGGATCCAACCCGCCATGGTTGCCCACGTAACCGAAGCGGCCACGTGGGCAACCATGGCCGGACCATGAGCTATCTTCCATCCTGCGTAGCGGCCCGCTTCGACGTGATGCACGACCAGGATGGCCTGCACGATCGCGGTGGCTTGGTGGGGGCAGCAGCGCAACTTGGTCAGGATTCTCCAGGTCTTGAGCGTGGCGATGGCCCGTTCGCCGCGAGCGCGGCCGGGCGTACGCGATCGGCAGAGGGCTGCCGGAGCGTCCGGCGACACCGGTCGAGGGTCCACGCGGGGATCCGCCGGCGATGCCAGGCGGCGGGATCGATCGGCTGGGCCGGCCGTGATCTGCGCGGTGCCCCCGACCGGCTCCGGATCGCCGAAGACCGCGTCGGCCTGGTCCTCGGCGCACCCGCTGTGTGTGACGCCGCTGGATCACTTCCATGTTGTCCCGGCACTGGCCGAGGACGTCCACGCCACCGGCCGGTCGGCGGTTTCCACGGCCCGTGCCGTTCGGGCAGATCCCGCCCCGGCGACCCGTCGCCGGGCTCCGCCCGCCGACCGCGAGGTCGGCTCGATCCGTCGTTGGTGACGGAGTGTAATCGATCTTGTGGGCGCTGGAGTGGCCCGCGGCGCGCAGGTGCCTGGTGATCTCGCTCGGCGACCGGGGCTGAGCTGCGAAGCCGTCGGCGTGTCCCAGCAGTCGGACGACTTCGAAGATGAAAGTGCTTCTTGATTCATTCGTAACATGCAGCTCACATTGTGGTGCTTGACACAGCCCGCGGCTGACACCATCATTGGAAACAACCAAGCGCTTGCTAGGTTCTGGGGAGGGGTGGCACCTCATTCCCGGCCGGAGCCTCGTGGGCGCGCGGCAGCCACCGGTCGGCCGTCCGGGCCGGCCGACCGACTTCGACGCGAGACGCACAACTACCTATCACTGACGACCGGCAAGGCAGGGATAGAAGTGGCCGTATCAAGAAGTGGCACCACCGGTCTGGCGACGGGCCTGGTTGCCCTGTTGCTGGCCGTCACCGGCTGTGGTGGAGGCGGCGGCAACGACAAGCCCACCGATGGGACCGCCTCCGGGTCCCCCATCATCATCGGGATGGACGAGGACAGCACCGGTCCGGGCGCGTCCTACAGCACGATCGCCGGCGAGACGATCCGGCTGGCCGTGCAGGACGTCAACGACAAGGGCGGGGTCCTCGGCCGTCCGCTACGCCTGGTCGTCGAGAACGACGAGAGCGATCCGACCAAGGTTCCCGCGGTGCTGCAGAAGCTCGCCGGACAGGGTGCCAAGGCACTGCTGCTGCAGAGCGGCAGCGCGGCGATCATGCAGGCCAAGTCGACGCTGACCCAGCTCGGGTTGCCGGCGATCGCACCGACCGGCGTCACCGCCACGCTGGTCGAGCCGCCCAACAACGAGCTGATCTACATGCTCGCCAACACCACCGCCGACTGGGCCGACGTCTACTGCGGCGCGTTCAAGGCGGCGAACATCAGCAAGCTGGGCGTGTTGACCGACGACACCACCACCATCGCCGCGCTCAACAAGTCGCTGCTGGGCGGGCTCGGCTGCGTCACGGTGGTGGCCACCGAGAAGGGCGCCGCCAACGCCTCCGACCTCTCCGCCCAGGTGGCCCGGCTGAAGAACGCCAACCCGGACGCCGTGCTGGTGACGAGCGTCGGCGGCGCCTTCGAGGTGCTCGCCCAGAACACCCTGGCCCGGCAGTTCTCCGGCAAGCCGCGGTTCTCGCTGGCGTCGATCGGCAACCAGCCCTCCTCCTGGAAACTGGCCAACGCCGGTGCGCTGGAGGGCCTGATCTTCATGGGCTCGATCAACCAGGAGAACCCCCGCACCAAGGCGCTCACCGAGCTGCTCAAGAAGAAGCACGGCAAGGACTACGAGGTCACCGCGTACGACGCGCAGGCCTGGGACTCGGTGCAGCTGCTGAAGCTGGCCATCGAGAAGGCCGGCAGCCCGGACGACCCGGCGAAGCTGAACACCGCGATCCAGAGCCTCACCGGCTACTCGGCCAGCTTCGGACAGCCGAACTTCACCCTGTCGTTCTCGGCGACGAAGCATCTCGGCGCGGATGGCCTGTGCGGGCTCTCCCTGATCGAGTTCGGTGCCGACAACAAGCCGAAGGGCCCCTGGTCCACCTTCCAGCCGCCCTGTTCCGGTTGATCCGGTGGAGGGGGCCGGCCGTCGAGGCCGGTCTCCTCCCGCCGTTCCCGAGGGAGTGACGATGACAGATCCCCAGCTCTGGCTCTCCGCGGTGGAGATGGGCTGTTTCTTCGGCATGCTGGCCCTGGCCTACTACCTTGTCCAGGTCGGTGCCGGTTTCTTCAACTTCGCCATCGGCCCGTACGCGATGATGGGCGGCCTCTGCACGAGTTGGCTGGTCATCGAGTACGACCTCGGCGTCTGGTCGGCCGCCGGCATAGCGGTGGCGGTCACCCTGCTGCTCGCGGCCGTCACCGAGCTGGGCGTCGTCCGGCCGGTGCAGCGGCGCAGCGGCGGCGGTGAGCTTCCCGCCCTGGTCGCGGTGGCCGCTGTGCTCTTCGCCATCCAGCAGTTCGCCGGGTACCTCTTCGGCCACCCGACGTTGCCGGGGCAGAACCTGGCCACCTTCGAACCGGTCACGGTCGGCGAGATCGTGGTCCAGCCCAGCTCGTTCCTGCTGATCGGCGTGACGCTGTTCGCCTTCGGCCTGGTCGCGGTCTGGATCAGATCAACCCGGACCGGCCGGATGTTGCGGGCGGTCGGGGACAGCAAACAGGCGGCGTCCCTGCTCGGCCTGCCGGTCAACCGGATCCGGCTGATCGCCTTCCTGCTGGCGGGCTTCCTCGCCGCGCTGGCCGGGCTGCTCTTCGCCCCCAAGGCCGGCGTGCACTCGCTCTCGGGACTGCACTGGTCGCTGTCCGGCTTCCTCGCCGTCGTGATCGGCGGCACGGGTTCGGTCTGGGCGCCTCTCTTCGGCGGGATGCTGCTCGGCCTGGCCGAGGTCTTCCTGCCCTATTACTTCGGGGGCCAGTCACACGTGTACGGGATGCTCCTGATCGCCCTGCTCTTCTTCGCCTTCCGTCCCCAGGGACTCTTCGTCCGGATGGTGCGCGCATGACCGGCACGGCGGCGCCTCGCATCGAGGGCCCGCCGAGGCGCCGCGACATCCGTCAGGTGCCCGGCATCGGCGGGCTCGCCCTCGGCGTCGCCGCGGCGGTGCTGATCCTGGCCTGGGTGGGCTCCGACGGCTACCGGCAGACGCTCGTCACCGCCAGTGTCACGTACGCGCTGATCGCCCTCGGCATGTACGTGCCGTACCTGATGGCGGGCTCGCTGTCGATGGCCTACAGCGCGTACGCCGGCATCGGTGGGTACGCCGTCGGCCTGATCTCGACCCGTACCGACCTGCCACTCCTGCTGGCCTGGATCGCGGGCCCGATCGTGGCGGCGCTCATCGCGGTCCTGTTGGGGCTCGCCACCCGGCGGCTGTCCGGGTTCTTCCTCGCGGCGGTGACCCTGCTCTTCGGGATGGCGTTCACCGCGTTCCTCATCGACGGCGAGGGGATCACCGGCGGCTCCGCCGGCCTGGGCAACCTGCGTCCGCTGCACCTGTTCGGCTGGACGCCGAGCCACTACCAGGTGGTGGTCGGCTCGGTGGTGGTGGTCTGCGTCGTCGCCTTCCTGCTGGACCGGTTGCGCCTGTCGCCGTGGGGCGTGATCGTGCGGACGATGCGGGACGCTCCCCGGGCGGTGGAGGCGGCCGGTGTCCGCGTACCGATGATGAACCTGGTCGCGCTGGCGCTCGGCGCGGCGATCGCCGCGGTCGGCGGCGGCCTGTTCACCTACTCGGCCGGCAGCGTCACGCCCGATACCTTCACGCTGAACATCGTCTTCCTGGCGATCTTCATGCCGCTGATCGGCGGCTCCGGCACCCCCTGGGGCGCGGTCGCCGGCGCCGTGCTCGCCGTCCAGCTGACCTTGAACTTCCCGGCCGTGCAGGCCAGCGGCACGTTGCTGCTCGCGCTGGGCGTGCTGGTCATCATGCTGGTCGCGCCGAAGGGCGTGATCGGCTACGCCGACGAGCTGAGACGGCGCGCGATCGCGTTGCCACGGAGGGGGCGTACCGGTGGATGAGACGGAGCTGCTGGTCGGCCGCGGCCTGACCAAGCGGTACGGCGGGGTGACCGCGCTGGCGGAGGTGTCCTTCGAGCTGCGTCCGGGCGAGATCCTCGGCCTGGTCGGGCCGAACGGAGCCGGCAAGACGACCCTGGTGGACCTGATCTCCGGCGCGCAGGCGGCCACCGCCGGCGAGCTGCTGCTGCGCGGTCGCAAGCTCACCGGTCCGGCGTCCCGGCGGGCTCGGGTCGGCCTCGGGCGGACCTTCCAGTACCCGCAGCTGGCGCTGCACCTGAGCGTGCGGGACAACCTGCTGCTCGGCCGGCACGCGCGACGGCACGGCACGCCCTGGCAGATGCTGGTCGGCGCGTTCGCCGGCGCAATGCGCCCGGAGCGCCCCGCCGACCGGGAGGCCGTCAGGCAACTGGCGGGGGAACTGGGCATCGAGGGGCTCGACCGGATGGCGGGTGACCTCACGTTGGGCGAGCAACGCCTCGTCGAGGTCGGCCGGGCCCTGGGCCAGGATCCGGTGGTCCTGCTGCTCGACGAGCCCTTCGCCGGGTCGGACGCCCAGGGTGTCGCCGGCATCGCCGAGGTCATCCGGACCGTCCAGCGGCGGGGGCACGCGGTGATCCTGGTCGACCACAACGTGGACCTGGTCGCCCGGCTGGTCGACCGGGTGCTGCTGCTCGACCGGGGCCGGGTCGCCTTCGACGGTGCTCCGGGGGAGTGCCTGGCCAGCCCGGAGATGCAGCGGGTCTACTTCGGCGCGCACGACGCCGACGACGACGGTGCGGAGGACGAGGGTGGGGCCCGGGACGAGGCGCCGGCCGGTGCCGGCCCGGCCGGGACCGACGCCGCGGCCGTGCCCGGCAACCAGGTGCGACGACAGGGGAGGGTGGAGGATGTCCGCTCATGAGTTGCGGGTGGAGGGGCTGAGCGTCCGGTACGGGCACGCCAGCGCCCTCTCCGCCGCGACGGTGACGGTGCCGGGCGGCACCATCACCGCGCTGGTCGGGCCGAACGGCGCGGGCAAGAGCAGCCTGCTGCTCGCCGCCTACGGCTCGGTGCCCGCCACCGGTCAGGTCCTGCTGGACGGCACCGACGTCAGCCGGCTGCGGCCGGCGGCCCGGGCCCGGGCGGGGATCGCGATCGTCCCACAGGGGCGGCAGCTCTTTCCGCACCTCGACGTCGTCGACAATCTCCAGGTGATGGCGGAACTGCTGCACCTGCCGCGCAGCGTCGTGCAGGGCGCGCTGGACCGCTTCCCGATCCTGCAGACCCGCCGCCGCAGCCTGGTCGGGGTGCTCTCCGGCGGCGAGCAGCAGATGCTGGTGGTGGCGCGGGCGCTGATGGGCTCGCCCCGGGTGCTGCTGCTGGACGAGATGACGACCGGGCTGGCCCCGCTGATCGTGCAGGAGCTCGGCCGGACGGTGACCGCGCTGGCCGCCGAGGGCGTGGCGGTGTTGCTCGCCGAGCCGGCCCTGGGGGTGCTGCGCCGGATCGTCGACCGTGGCTACGTACTCGTCCGGGGCGAGGTGGTGGCCTGTGAGGAGGGGGGCGGCCGTGCGTTGGACGACGCGTACCGCGCCGCTATGGGTGTGCAACGTCCTCGCGAGCTGCGCCCGGCGAGCTGACTCTCGCCGGGCGGGCGCCGCCCACGGGCGGCCACCCGGGTGGCCGCCCGTGGGCGGCGAGCAGTTGGCCGGTGACGAACCGGGCCCGGTCGCTGGCCAGGGCCCGGTCACTGCCGAGCAAGGGATTGGTGGGCTGTCGGCATGGGGTTCAAGCTCGGCGTGATGCCGGTGCTGGGTGGGCGCGGCGCGGCCGACCCCGGCGTCACCGCGGCCTTCGTGCGGCGGATCGAGGAACTGGGCTGCGAGTCGGTCTGGGCGGTGGAGCACCTGGTGGTGCCGGACACCTACCGGTCCGACTATCCCTACGACCCGAGCGGCCGGATGGGGCTGGGGCCCGCCGACGACATCCCCGACCCGCTGGAGTGGTTGACCTTCGCGGCGGCGCACACCAGCCGGCTGGTGCTCGGCACGGCCATGCTGATCCTTCCCCTGCACCACCCCGTCGGCCTGGCCAAGAGGCTGGCCACGCTGGACGTGCTCAGCGGCGGCCGGTTGATAGCCGGGGTCGGCGTGGGCTGGCTCCGCGAGGAGTACGACGCGGTCGGGGTGCCGTTCACCGGGCGGGGCCGGCTCGCCGACGAGTATCTCGACGTGCTGCGCGCCCTCTGGACCGGCGCACCGGCCAGCCACCAGGGCTCTGCCGTGCGCTTCGACGCGGTGCACAGCGCGCCACGGCCCACCCGACCGGGCGGGGTCCCCATCATGGTCGGCGGGCACAGCGTCGCGGCGGTGCGCCGCGCCGCCCGCTTCGCCACCGACTTCTATCCCCTCGGCGTGGACGTGCCGGCCCTGGCCCGGCTGCTGGACCGGCTCCGCGCCGAGTGCGCGGCGCTCGGCCGGGATCCGGTCGAGGTCGCGGTGACCGTACGGGGCCCGGGGACCCGGGCGGAGGCGGACGCCCTGCGTGAGCTGGGCGTGGCGCGGGTGGTCATCCGGGCCGACCCCCGGGACCCGGAACTGCTCGCCACGACGATCGACAGGTACCGGCGCGAGATCCTGGGAGAGTGACGGCGGTGCGGGGCGCGGCGAACGCCGGACCGTTGCTATTCAACCAAGCGCTTGCTAGGTTCGTTTCATGGACTTCGCCTTTCCGGCCGGTGAGACGGTTGTCGTCACCGGCGCCGGCAGCGGGATCGGCCGGGCGACCGCGTTGCTGGCCGCCGCCGCCGGTCTGCGGGTGGCCGCGTGGGACGTCCAGGACCGGGCGGTCGCCGGAACGGCGGACGAGATCGTCGCCGGTGGTGGCGCCGCCCTCGCGCTGACCGTCGACGTGGCCGATCCCGCGGCGGTACGGGCGGCGCTCGCCGCCAGCGGCCCCGCCCGTTACCTGGTCAACAACGCCGGCCCGGCGAGCAGCACCGACCTCGACTTCGACCGGGCACTCGCGCTCACCGTGGGCAGCGTGCGGACGGTCACCGACGCGTGGCTCGCCGGCCGCCCCGGCGCCGGAGCGGCGGTCGTCAACGTCGCCTCGGTCGCCGGGAACCTGGTCGGCACCGATTCCGCCTGGTACTGCGCGGGAAAGGCGGCGATCGCCGGTTACACCCGACACCTGGCCACCCGGCTCGCCCCGGCGGTACGGGCCAACGCGGTCGCGCCGGGACTGATCGACACCCCCCGTACCGCCGGCTTCGCCGCCACCGACCTCGGCCGCGACCTCGTCGCCCGCAACCCGATGGGGCGCCCCGGCCGGCCGGAGGAGGTCGCCCACGCGGTGCTCTTCCTGCTCGCGCCGCTCGCCGGCTATCTCAACGGCGTTCTGCTGCCGGTCGACGGCGGCTGGACGGTCACTCAGTGAGGAAGAACCGATGCCGGAAGCTGTCATCGTCGCCGCGGCCCGTTCACCGATCGGTCGCGCCGGCAAGGGCTCACTGGTCGGGATGCGCGCCGACGACCTCGTCACCGAGATCACCGGGGCGGCCCTGGCGCAGGTCCCCGCGCTGGATCCGCGGACCCTGGACGACGTCCTGCTGGGCTGCGCCCAGCCGGCCGGCGAGCAGGGCTACAACCTGGCCCGGATACTCGCCCTGCGGCTAGGTCTGGACGAGGTGCCCGGCACCGTCGTGCAGCGCTACTGCGCGTCCTCGGTGCAGACCACCAGGATGGCCCTGCACGCGATCAGGGCGGGGGAGGGGCACGCCTTCGTCTCCGCCGGCGTGGAGATGGTCTCCCGCTACGACCGGGGGAAAGCCGACGGCATGCCCGGCACCCACCACCCCCGCTACGCCGCCGCCGAGCAGCGCACCGCCGCTCTGACCCAGGACGGCGGGCAGTGGTCCGACCCGCGCTCCGCCGGGCTGGAGCCCGACGTCTACATCGCCATGGGGCACACCGCCGAGAACGTGGCCCAGCACTGCGGGGTCAGCCGCCAGGAGCAGGACGAATTCGCCGTACGCAGCCAGAACCTGGCCGAGCGGGCGATCGCCGACGGCTTCTTCGCCGCCGACATCACGCCGGTCACCCTGCCCGACGGCACCGTGGTCGACCGCGACGACGGCCCGCGCGCCGGGGTCACCCTGGAGAAGGTCGCCGCCCTGAAGCCGGTCTTCCGTCCCGACGGCACCGTCACCGCCGCCAACTGCTGCCCGCTCAACGACGGCGCCGCCGCCCTGGTGGTGCTCAGTGACGTACGCGCCCGCGAGCTCGGCCTGACCCCGTTGGCGCGGGTGGTCTCCACCGGGGTCTCCGCGCTCAGCCCGGAGATCATGGGCCTCGGTCCCGTGCAGGCCAGCCGACGTGCGCTGGCCCACGCCGGGCTCGCCATCGGCGACATCGACCTGGTGGAGATGAACGAGGCGTTCGCGGCCCAGGTGATCCCGAGCTACCGGATGCTGGGGGTCGACCCCGACCGGCTCAACGTCCACGGCGGAGCGATCGCGCTCGGCCACCCGTTCGGCATGACCGGGGCCCGGATGACCACCACCCTGGTCAACGGGCTGCGGTTCCGGGACCGGCAGTTCGGCCTGGTGACCATGTGCACGGCGGGCGGTCAGGGCATGGCGCTGATCATCGAGCGGCTCTCCTGATGCCCGGCGTGCTGGCCGGCAAGGCGGTCGTCGTCACCGGCGCCGGTCGGGGGCTGGGTGAGGCGTACGCCAGGCTCGCCGCCGCCGAGGGCGCCTCGGTCGTGGTCAACGACGTCGACACGACGGTCGCCGCGTCGGTGGCCGCCTCGATCGGGGCGCTGGCCGACGACTCGGACATCGCCACCTGGGCCGGTGCCGGCCGGTTGATCGACACCTGCCGCCAGGCGTACGGACGGATCGACGGGTTGGTCAACAACGCCGGGCTGTTCCGGCTGGCGGACCCTCGCGAGCAGGACCCCGACGAGTTCCGCCGGGTGGTGGAGGTGAACCTGCTCGGCACCGCCCACTGCGGACTGCACGCGATCCGGGCGATGCTGGCGCAGGGCTCCGGTTCGGTGGTGAACGTGACCTCCGGCGCGCAGGCCGGCACGGCGGCGCTCGCCGCGTACGGTGCGAGCAAGGGCGGAGTCGCCTCACTGACCTGGTGCTGGGCGGCGGACCTGGCCGGCACCGGGGTGCGGGTCAACGCGGTCTCGCCCAACGCGCACACGCGGATGGCGGAGGCGTTCGAGCGCCACCTGGGCGACCGGGCGCGGGGGCAGAACGTGGGCAAGTCCGCGGCCAGCAACGCCCCGGCCGTCATCCATCTGCTTTCCGACGCGGCGGCCGGCGTCTCCGGTCAGGTCGTCCGGATCGACGGCGACGAGTTGTCGCTGGTGACGCCACCCAGGCAGGCCGCCAGCGTGCGGATGTCGCGGTGGACGGTCGCCGCGGTGGCCGACGCGTTCGCCGGCGACCTCGGCCGGCACCGTTAGTCGCCGTGCCCGGTCGGTCAGTTCCTGGCGCGGTTGGTCAGGCCGTCCAGGAAGAGCGAGGTGCAGTCCTCGGCGAGGCGGGAGGTGGGGTGGTCGGCGCTGGGCTTGAACCAGCGTACGGACAACCACACGGCGTCCCGCATCAGTCGATAGAGGATCTTCGGGTCGACGTCGGCGCGGAAGGTGCCCTCGGCGAGGCCGGCCTCGATGACGGTCAGCCAGGCGGTCTGCACCTCCCGGCCGGCGTTGCGGAGATAGTCGAACCGGTCGAACTGCAACAGGTAGTTGACGTCGTTCTGGTAGATCTCCGTGGCGTGCGGGTGTGCCTCGACGACCTCCAGCGAGGCCACGATCAGGTCGTGCAGGCGCTGGCGGGCGTCTGTCTCCTGTGCCAGGACCTGCGCGTAGCGCTGCTGGAGGTCCCGGAGGAAGGACGAGACGATCTCGTCGACCATCGACTCCTTGGAGTCGAAGTGGTGGTAGAGGCTGCCGGAGAGGATGCCGACGTCGTCGGCGATCTGCCGGACCGTGGTCGCCGCCACCCCCTTGCTGGCGAACAGGGCGGCGGCGCTGCCGAGGATCGCCTCGCGCCGGACTCCAGGCTCTCGCGCCATGTTTTCTCGCAGACAGACTCGACGGAACAGGGTCTTGGTCGTTGGACGTCGGAAGGGCTTCCCGCCGGACGGCCCCCGAGAGTGTACCGGCGGCATCGACGGGTCGGATCGCTCCGGATCCAGGGTAGCGTAACCAACCAAGCGCTTGGTAAGTTTTAGCGCGCGCGGCCCTGAACATCGAGTCGTGCTGATCCAGCCGATGCGGGTGGGCCGACCGCGGACGGCAGGGCGACCGGCGGCGAGAAGGCGGCGATGGCTGACGAGCGGATGACCGAGGACGACGCGCTCGACCTCCAGGCGGTGAACCGCATGACCGTGGACGCGACCCCACCGGCCCCGGCCGACGAGGAGGCGGGCCGCGGCGCCGGCCGACGGTGGTGCGGCGGACCGATGAGGGGCCGGTACGAGGGCAGGATCGCGCTGGTCACCGGCGCCGCCGCAGGGCTGGGCCGGGCCACCGCGCGCCGGTTGGCGGCCGAGGGCGCCCGGGTGGCCTGCCTGGATCTGCACGCCGACGACGCGGGCCTCGGCCCGGCCGGCCTGGCACTCGCCGGGGACGTCCGGGACGAGGCGGCGGTCGGCGAGGCGGTGGACCGGACCCTCGCGTGGGGCGGCGGCCTGGACCTGGTGGTGACCGCGGCGGGGGTGGCCTCCTTCGGCCACACCACCGACGTCCCGCTCGCCGAGTGGGAGCGGATGCTGGCGGTCAACCTGACCGGCACCTTCCTGACCGCGCGGGCGGCCTTGCCGCACCTGGGCGCGGCCCGTGGCGCGCTGGTCACGGTCTCGTCGCTGGCGGGGGTGCGGGGATACCGCTACAGCGCCGCGTACTCGGCGGCCAAGGGCGGGGTGGTCGCGTTGACCCGGGCGCTCGCCGTCGAGTACGCCCCGGCGGGGGTCAGGGTCACCTGCGTCTGCCCCGGCTCGATCGACACCGGGCTGACCCGGAACCTGGCGCCGGTGCCGGCCGCCGACCCGAGGCTGCTGGCGCACGGCCGGGCACTGGTCGACCCGCCGGTGTCCCAACCCGAGGAGATCGCGGGCGCGATCGCCTATCTCGGTTCACCGGAGGCACGGTTCGCCACCGGTGCGGTGCTACGAATGGACGGTGGGGCAGGTGTCTGAGTTCTCCGCGGCGACGATCGAGCAGTACCACGCCGACGGTTCCTGGGACGCCGAGACGATCGCCGACCTGGTGGCCCGCAACGCCGTAGCCGCACCGGAGGCCGTGGCCTTCCACGCCCCGGAGGGGACGCTGACCTGGCGGGAGTACGACGAGGCGGCGACCCGGCTGGCCGGCGCGTACGTGCTCGCCGGCCTGCCGCCGGAGCGACCGCTGGCCGTCCTGCTCACCGGGGGCGCGCTCACGCACGTCGCGTACCTGGCCGCGCAGCGGGCGGGGCTGGTCACGCTGGGGCTGGGGCCCCGGGCGGGTGATGCCGAGATCAGCCACCTGCTGCGGCACACCGAGGCCGTCGCGCTGGTCAGCCGGGCCGTGCACCGGGGCCGGCCCGGTCCGGAGATCGCCCACGCCACCGGCGCGCCCGCACACCTGGAACTGGATCTGGTCGGCGGGCAGCCGGTGCTGCGCCGCGACGGCGTCGACCTGCCGATGCCGTCGGTGCCCGCCGCCGTCGACCTGCTGGAGGGTCGTGGCCTCGGCCCGGACGACCTGTTCTTCCTCAACTCCACCTCGGGCACCACCGGGCGACCCAAGTGCGTGCGGCAGACCATGAACGTGCGCAAGTACTTCGCCGCGCTGGCCGCCGACGCCGGCGCGTTCGGTCCGGACGAGGTGGTGCTCAGCGCGCTGCCCGCCCCGTACGGCTTCGGTCTCTGGAGCGCCCACGTCGTGCCGGCCCGGTACCGGTTCCCCACCGTCCTGGCCGCCGAGTTCGACCCGGCCGGGACGCTGGAGCTGATCGAGCGCCACCGGGTGACCGTCCTGGCGGCCGTGACCAGCCAGTTCATCATGTTGCTGAACCACGAGTCGTTCGCCCGGCGGGACCTCTCCTCGCTGCGGGTCCTCTTCACCGGCGGCGAGCGGGTGCCGGCGCACCGGGCGATGGAGTTCGAGGAGCGCACCGGCTGTGCCGTGCTCCAGTTCTACGGGTCCAACGAGGCCGGGCCGATCTCGGTGACCCGGGTGGCCGACCCCCGCCCGGCGCGGTTGGGCACCGCCGGACGGCCGGTGCCGGCGATGCGGGTACGTCTGCTCGGCCCGGACGGGGAAGACGTGCCCGACGGCCCGGGCCAGGTGGCGGTGAACGGTCCCGGCTGCGCCCCCGGGTACTTCCGTGACGAGCCAGCCAACCGGCTGCTCTTCCGCCCCGACGGCTGGTTGCGCACCGGTGACCTGGGGCGGCTGGACGAGGACGGGTATCTGTCGATCACCGGGCGCACGGCGGACTTCATCATCCGTGGCGGGCACAACGTCAGCGCCCCGGTGGTGGAGGAGGCCGTCGGCGGACACCCCCGCGTGGCCCAGGTCGCTGCGCTCGGCATGCCGGACGAGGTGCTGGGGGAGCGGGTCTGCGCCTTCGTGGTGACCCGCGACGGCGGCGAGCTGACCCTCGACGAGCTGCGGGTCCACCTGGATGCGACGGGCGTGTCCAAGGTCAACTGGCCGGAGCGGCTGGTCGGGTTGCCCGCCCTGCCGCTGGGTGTCGGTGGCAAGGTCGACAAGGCGGCCCTGCGGGCCCTGCTCTGACCGTTTCGCGGGCGAGGGGCGGGCCTGGCCCGGGTCGGGCGGCCTCGGCGTTGCCTGCCCCTCTCGGCTTGCTCCCGGCCGGCGCAGGCCGGGGTGACTCAGGCTTTCGTGGCCCGGATCAGGGTCTGGGTGACCTGGCCGTTTCCGATGACGCGGCCGGCGACGGAGGCGGTCACGTCGAAGGTGATCCACCGGCCGGCCACGGTGGCGACGGTCGCCGCCACGTCGACCCGGTCACCGCTCAGCGCCGGGGCGCGGTGGTGCACCCCGATCCAGGTGCCCACGGAGGAGGCGCCGGGAGCGAGGCGGGGGCGCAGGATGCCGGCGGCGGTGTCCTCCAGGAGCCCGATCAGGGCGGGGGTGGACAGCACCGGTGGCGAACCGGGCACGTGGTCGGTGAGCATGCCGGCGCCGACCTCGAACGATCGGTCGATCCGGTCGCCGGGCGCGACGGCGGCGGTCAGTAGGTCGACCGTCTCCGGGGTTCGCCAGATCTGCATCCCGCCTCCTTGACACGTCTCGTCGTACGGCCACAGAATGCCATAAACAAGCGCTTGTTTGGTAGGGGTGACGATGCAGGTGAACGAGGTCGCGGCTCTCTTCCCACCCGGAACGGCCCCGGTCGCCGGCAGCGCCCACGAGCGCTACGTCGCGCAGCGGCTGGCCGAGGTGGGTCGGTGGGGCGACGACACCCTGGTCGACCGGGTACGCCGGCACGCCGGCCTGATCGGCGGGCGGGCCGCCTTCGTCGCGGGGGCCGACCGGGTCACCTGGCAGGGCCTCGACGACCTCTCCGACCGGCTGGCCGCGGTGCTGCTGCGGCACGGTCTCGCGCGCGGCGAGCGGGTCGGCGTACTGCTCCCGGACGGCGTCGCGGTGCACGTGGCCTATCTGGCCGCGCTGAAGGCGGGAGTGGTGGTGGTCGCCGTCGGGCCGCGCGCCGGCCGGCTGGAGGTGCGGCACCTGCTCACCACCAGCGGCGCCACCGCGCTGATCAGCCATGCCGAGCACCGGGGCACGCCGGTCGCCGGGCTGGTCGAGGGTCTGCCGCTGCGGGTCCGGCTGGAGCTGCCGGCGACCGTGACGGAGGCGGGCTGGCCCGGCCCGACCGACGCCGAGCGGGCGCTGATCGCCGAGCGGACCCTGGGCCTCGGCGACATCCACCTGCTCAACGGCACGTCCGGCACCACGGGCATGCCCAAGTGCGTGGTGCACAACCAGAACCGGTGGATGTACTACCACCAGCTCGCCGTCGAGGCCGGCGCGCTCACCGGTGACGACGTCTTCCTCACCCTGATCCCCGCCCCGTACGGCTTCGCCCAGTGGACGGCCAACTTCACCCCCACCCTGCTCGGCGCGCCGACGGTGGTGATGCCCCGGTTCGACGCCACCGGGGCGCTGGAGCTCATCGAGCGGGAACGGGTGACCGTGCTCTGCTGCGTGAGCACGCAGTTCATCATGATGCTGAACGCCGACCCGGGCCGCTACGACCTCAGCTCGCTGCGGTGCATGTTCACCGGCGGGGAGGCGGTGCCCTTCGAGCGGGCCGCCGAGTTCGAGCGCCGTACCGGTGCCCGCGTACTCCAGTTCTTCGGCTCGAACGAGACCGGGGCGCTGTCGCGTACCACGATGGACGACGACATCGACGCGCGGCTGCGGACGGCGGGCCGGGTGATCGACGAGATGAACGTCCGGCTGTTCGCGGAGGACGGCACCGACGTCACCGCCGCCGGCGGCCCCGGCCAGGCGGCCTGCGCCGGCCCGGCGACCTGCCTCGGCTACTTCGCCGACCCGGCGGCCAACGAACGCCTCTTCACCCCCGACGGGTGGATGCTGACCGGGGACATCTGCACCAGCGACGCGGACGGCTACCTGCGGGTGGTCGACCGCAAGCAGGACTTCATCATCCGGGGCGGCAAGAACGTCAGCGCGGCGGCGGTGGAGGACCAGGTCGGCTCGCACCCGGCGGTCGCCATGGTGGCGGCGGTGGCGGTGCCCGATCCGACGTACGGCGAGCGGGTGTGCGCGGTGGTGGTCCCGCGTCCCGGTGCCACGCTCGACCTGGACGGGTTGCGCGCGCACCTCGCCGACCGGGGTGTCAGCAAGGAGAACTGGCCGGAGCGGTTGGAGATCGTCGACGACCTGCCGCGTGGCTCCGGTGGCAAGATCGCCAAGGCCGAGCTCCGCGCCCGGCTCCGCGCCGGTTGACCCCGCCCGCCGTCACGAGGCGCTCCGCAGCGACTCCCGGATGCGCGACCGCTGCACCTGGCCGGTGGCGGGAGTGCGCGGGATGGCCGGCAGCACGACCACCCGGCGCGGCTGCTTGAAACCGGCCAGCCGACCGGCGACGTGGCCGCGTACCGTGCCGACGTCCGGCGGGGTGGCGCCGGGCGCCAGCACCAGGACCGCGCAGACGACCTCGCCCCAACGGTCGTCGGGCAGGCCGACCACGGCCACGTCGACGACGCCGGCCAGGCCGCGCAGGGCCGCCTCCACCTCGACCGGCGAGACCGACTCGCCCCCGGTCCGGATCACCTCCCGGACCCGGCCGGTGAGGTGCAGGTAGCCCTCCTCGTCCAGGCGGCCCAGGTCGCCCGATCGGTAGACGCCGTCCGGCAGAGCGGCCGCCGTCTCGGCGGGCAACCGGTGGTAGCCCGACATCAGCGCCGGGCCCGTGACCAGCACCTCGCCGACCTGTCCGACGCCCTCGGCGGCCACCCAGAGGGCGCCCGGGAAGGCCGGCCGGCCGACGCTGCCCGGCTTCCGGGCCAGGTCCGCGTCCGGCAGCGCGCTCATCCGACCGGCCTCGGTGGAGCCGTACAGGATGGTCGTGGTGGTGCCGGGCAACCGGTCCTTGATCCGCGCGACCAGATCGGCCGGCAGGGCCGAGGTGCCGGTGTCGGCGTGCCGCAGCGAGGAGAGGTCGGCCCGCCGGTGCTCGCTGTCGAGCAGCCGCTCCCACACCGCCGGGATGCAGTAGAGCGCGGCCGGCCGTTCGGTGCGGACCACGTCGATCAGCCGGGCCGCGTCGGCCCGGGGCACCAGGTGCACGGCCGTCCGGTTCTGCCACGCCTCCAGCACGTAGTGCCAGCCGCCGTAGTGGTAGAGCGGGAAGCTGCACAACACGCCGCCCGGGCCGCGGATCGCGGCGGTGAAGGTGCCGCCGCCCGGCGCGGCGCGCAGCCAGCTGGCCCGGTGGCTGACCAGCGCGCCCTTCGGCTGACCGGTGCTGCCGCTGGTGAGGTAGATGATGTGCGGGTCGGTGTCGGCCAGCCGGTCGGCGCCCGCCGGCGCGGTGGCCGCCGCCCGGGCGGTGAGCGCGTCGAGGTCGGCACCGGCGCCCGGTGCCCCGCCGAGGCCGGCCAGCGGTGCTCCCGCCGGCGCGTCCGTCCGGTCGCTGACCAGGAGGCGGGGCTCCAGGTAGTCGAGCACGGCCTCGGTCTCGACGGGGGAGAGGCCCGGATTGAGCGGTACGAAGACCGCCCCGAGGCGGGCGCAGGCGACGAAACCGTCGAGGGTACGCAGGGTCGGCGCCGCCGACCAGGCCACCCGGTCGCCGGCCCGCACCCCCAGCCCGGCGAGGGCGTTCGCCGTGCGGTTCGCCTGCCGGTCCAGCTCGCCGAAGGTGATCCGTCGGCCGCACAGGGTGGCCGCCACGGCGGTCGGGGTCATCCGGGCGGTCAGCCGGACGATCTCGCCGATCAGCAGGCTCACGGCTGCCCCCAGCCGGCGCCGAGCCGGACCTGGGCGGGGTTGATCGCGCCGTACCTCGTCTTGTCCCGGGTCATCCGCACCGCCTCCGGAATGGCCTCGATGCCGGTCAGTTGATGCGTCACCAGGGACTCCACGTCGACGTCGGAGCGGGCCACCAGGCGCAGGGCCTGGGTGAAGACGGTTCCGGAGGGGGAGTATCCGCCGGCGCCGGAACGGGGATGCAGCAGGGAGACCGCCCGCTCGCGGAGCAGGCCGAGGGGCGCCGGCGCGCCGTCGGGCAGCACCGAGACGCCGACCACCCGGCCACCCCGGCGGGCGCAGCGGGCGGCCAGCTCCAGGGTGTCCACGCCGGACAGGCCGTGCCCCGGTGACCCGCCCGCGGTTTCGACGACCACGTCCGCGCCGACGCCCCCGGTCGCCGCCAGGATCGCCGTCAGCACCGGATGGTCCCCCTCGGTGCCGTCCGTCGTCGCGTCGATGACGAGGTCGGCGCCGAACCGCCGGGCCAGGGCGAGCTTGGCCGGGCTCCGGCCGCTGACCGCGACGAGGCCGGCGTTGCCCCGGCGGGCGACCTGGACGGCGAGCAGGCCCATCACGCCGGCGCCGAGGACCAGGACGCTCTCGCCCGGCGCGACGGCGGCCAGGGCGTGGGCGTGCAGCGCCCCGGCGAGCGGCTGGATCGCCGCGCCCGCGGTGGCGCTCACCCCCGCGGGGATCGGCACCACGGCGCTCTCGGGTACGACCACCCGCTCGGCCAGCGCCCCCGGGCGGGTGAAGCCCAGAAACTCGGGCCGGACGCAGGCGTCGGCGCGGTCGTGTCGGCAGGCGGCACAGCGCCCGCAGGTCAGCGTCTCGACGGCGGTGACCCGGTCACCCGGCCGGTAGTTCCGGACCCCGGCGCCGACCGCGCCGACCACCCCGCAGAACTCGTGCCCCCCGAAGCGGACCGGGCCGTCCGCCAGCGCCTCGGCCAGCCGTCGGTGCAGGGCGATCGGCTCACCGGCGATCAGCATGCACTCGGTGACGCTCGGCTGTACGCACGAGACGTCGATCAGCACCTCACCGGGGCCGACCTCCGGATCGGGCACCTCGTCGACCCGGAGGTCGCCGAAGCCGTGCAGGACGGCGGCGCGCATCGTGCTCCTTCCGACGGGCGGGGGTCGGGACGGCCCTTGCCTTGCCGATTGAATTTTGTATCTAATATCCAAACAAGGTCAAGGACTCAGCTGGGGAGGACCGCATGGAGCGTGAACTCGTGGTCACCGGCGTCGGCGGTCAGGGCATCCAGCTACTCGCCAAGACCCTCGCGCTCGCCGCCACCCGCGAAGGGCGGTACGCCATGCTGACCGCCGACTACGGCGGCGAGATGCGCGGCGGCCCCTCCCGGGCCGGCGTGGTGATCGGCGACGCGCCGCTGCGGAGCCTGCCGGTGCTCGCCGCCGCCTGGTCGGCAATCGTCGTCCACCACCGGTTCAGCGAGCCGGCCCTGGCGCGGCTGCGCCCCGGCGGGCCGGCGGTGGTGAACGTGCCGCTCGTCGACCCGGCGAGCCTGCCCGAGACGACCGTGTACCCGGTGGACGCCAGCGCCGTGGCGAAGTCCGTCGACGCGCCCCAGGCGATCGGGTTCGTGCTGCTCGGGGCGTACAACGCGGTCGCCCGGGCGGTCGACCCCGAGGCGCTGGTCGAGGCGATGACCGAGCTGCTGCCGCCGTACCGCCGGCAGCACGCCCCGGCCAACGCCCGGGCGCTCGCCGCCGGCGCCGCCGTGCCCGCGGTGGCGGTCGGCGCCCCGGTGGGGGTGACGTCGTGACCCGGGAGTTGCTGGAGGGCAGCGCGGCCATCGCGGCGGCGGCGATCACCGCCGGCTGCCGCTTCTTCGCCGGCTACCCGATGTCGCCGTTCACCGGCCTGCTCGAGAGCATGTCGCGCGAGCTGCCGGCGGCCGGTGGGGTGTGCGTCAACGCCGAGAGCGAGATCGAAGGGGTCAACATGGTGCTCGGCGCGGCGGCGGCCGGCGCCCGGGCCGCCACGGGTTCCTGCGGCCAGGGGATCGCCCTGATGCAGGAGACGATCGCCGAGGCGGCGCTCAACCAGACCCCGTTCGTCGTCTTCAACATGGCCCGCAACCAGCAGGACTACTTCCAGTGCACGCGCGGCGGCGGCTGGGGGGACTACCGGACGATCACCCTCGCGCCGAAGGACGTCACCGAGGCGGTCGCGCACACCCAACTGAGTTTCCACCTCGCCGAGCTGTACCGCGCCCCGGTGATCCTGTACGGCGACCCCCTGATCGCCCAGACCCGCGTCTCGGTCACCGTGGCGCCCCAGGACCACGGGCCGCTGCCGGAGCGGGACTGGGTGCTCGACGGCACGGGCGGCGGCACCGGCCGGTCCCGCCAGGTCTGGACCTGGGCGATGGGCAAGGCGACCGACCCGGGCCCCGGCCCGGACCGGCACTGGCGGGCGGTGGCCGACAAGTTCGACGCCATCGCCGCCACCGAGGCCCGGTTCGAGCAGGCGCACGTCGAGGACGCCGAGACGGTGGTGGTGGCCTTCGGCACCGCGGCGCTCTTCGTCGAGTACGTGGTCGAGCAGCTGCGCGCCGAGGGACACCGGATCGGGTGGTTCCGGCCGGTGACCCTGTGGCCGTTCCCCGGGGACGCGTTGGCCGCCGCCACCACCGGGGCCCGCCGGGTGCTCGTGTTCGAACTCAACGCCGGGCAGATGCTCGACGACGTCCGCATCCACGCCGCCGACCGCTCGGCCGTCCGGTTCATCGGCGGAGTCAGCATCGCCGAGTCCGGCCTCGCCTACGGCGACCTGATGGACGCGCCGGCGATCCGGGACCGGATCCTCGCCGCACTCACCGGAGGTGCCTCCGCATGACCCGGGAACAGATCGTCATCGACACGTCGGGCCCGCCCTCGGTGCCCGCCCGCAAGGTGGCCGACCCACGACCGTCGCTGCTCCTCGGCGAGCACTCGCTCTGCCCGGGCTGCGGCGAGCCGGTCGCGCTGCGGCTGCTGCTGGAGGTCCTTCAGGAACTCGACATCGTGCAGCGGACCATCGGGGTGGTGGGGCACGGCTGCTACGGCAGCTTCGTACGGATCATGGACGTCGACGTGCTCCAGTGCCTGCACGGCCGGGCGCCCTCCTGCGCCACCGGTATCAAGCGGGTCCGGCCGGAGTGCGCCGTGTTCACCATGCAGGGCGACGGCGACATGGCCAACGAGGGGCTCCAGGAGGTCCTGCACGCCGCCGCCCGGGGCGAGAAGATCACCTGCGTCATGCTCAACAACGGCGTCTTCGGCGACACCGGCGGCCAGCTCACCGCGACCACCGTGCTCGGCCAGCGGACCAAGACCAGCCTGGCCGGTCGGGACGCGGAGGCGCACGGATACCCCATCCCGGTGGCCGATCTGGTCGCGGGGTTGCAGGGCAGCGCCTACGTCGCCCGGGGCGCGGTCTCCACCGCCGGTGGGGTGGCCCAGACGAAACGGATGCTGCGCCGCGCCTTCGAGACGCAGCTCTCCGGTGCCGGGTTCAGCCTGGTGGAGATCCTCACCATGTGCCCCACGGGATGGTTCGTGCCGGCCGGCGAGGGCCCTGGTTATCTTGGCGGGTCGCTGGAGCAGAGCTATCCACTCGGGGAGTTGGTCACATGACGGCACTGGTACGGGCGAAGGCGGGTGAGGCCGTCGCCGGACACATTCTCGGGCTGCTCTTCGACGGCACGCTGCGCAGCGGTGACCGGATCGACCTCGACAGCATCGCCACCACCCTCGACGTCAGCCGGGTCCCGGTCCGGGAGGGGCTGATGCAGTTGGAGCGCGACGGCCTGGTGAGCATGCCGCACTACCGGGGCGCGTTCGTCTCCGCCTTCGACGCGGGCACGGTCCGCGAGGCGTTCGAGCTGTACGGCATGCTGAGCGCGCTGACCAGCAGCCGGGCGGCCACGTCCGGCGACGCCGGGCTGCGCGAGACGCTCGACAAGCTCATCGAGGCGCTGGGCGGCTGCGACCAGGTGGACGAGTTCGAGCGGCTGGCCCGGGAGTTCCGCAAGGTGGTCAACCTCGCCGCCGCCGGGCCGCACCTCAGGGCGCTGCTGCGTACCTTCAGCGGTCTGGTGCCGGTCGCGGCCAGGTTCTCGATCGAGGACGCGATGGACGAGGAACGGGCCGCGTTGCGCCGCGAACACGCGGCGCTGACGGCCGGCGATCCCGAGGCCGCCGCCGAGGCGAGCCTCGACCACGTGTTGATGACGGCCGAGAACGCGGTGCGGGCGCTGCAACGACGCGGCGTCTTCGCGGCGGAGGCCGCGCCGCCCGCCACCGGGGACCGGGCCCGACTGCTCGGCATCGTGCGGGCCACGACCGGAGGAGTACGCCCGTGACGGCACCGGAGAACGCGACGAGAAGCAGCCGGGGCACCCTGGTCATCGACGTCGAGAGCTGCAAGGGTTGCGAGCTGTGCGTCATCGCCTGCCCGCCCGAGGTGCTCGTGATGTCCGACGAGGTCAACGAGATGGGCTACCGGTTTCCGGAGCTGACACCGGGCTGCACCGGCTGCACCGCGTGCCAGATGGTCTGCCCCGACTTCGTCTTCTCGGTCTACCGGCTGACGCCGGCCAGGACGGACGGGGGGCCGGACCGCGCCGCCCGATGACGCTGCCGTCTTCGCCGCCGAGCAGGACCCCGTGACGCCCATATCGGTCACCTCGCGGGAGCGGCGTCCAGGCTCAGTTGGTACCAGCGCTCGGCGGTGATCAGGTGCAGCACCGGACCGCGGCCGACCACCGTCACGCGAGCCGGAAGCGCAGCCCCGTCCGGTAGAACCAGCTGGTATTCGCCGACGACGCGCATCACCTCGCCATTCAGTTCGCCCACGACGAACCGGTCATGCTGCTGCCCGTATCCACCGAGGAGTCCGATCCGAGTGCCGGCAACTCGCGGACGCCCGGCGTCGAACCGCGTCTCGGTGGTTTGCCCGAAGTGTCGTCCGGCGGTGGGTCTGGCCGCAATAGTGTCGCGTGTCTGAATAAGTTTGACGGTGCCGAGTCGTCGTACCGGGCTGCCACGATGCAGACGTGGATGACGCTTTGAGGGTGCTGAGGCGAGAGTTCGAGTCCGTGGAGGGGAGCTTCCTGCTCCGACTGCGCTGTGAACTCGTCTGGGACCGGGCGGCGTTCAGCCGGTTGGAGCAGGCGATGCGGGTGGGCTGTGAGCAGTACGAGAGTCATGACGACCTGCCGCGCTGGGTGGCTGAGGGGTTCTACGAGGTCTCACACTTCGTGGCGGAGTGGACCGCGCACCCGAACTTCCCTCGGCCGCAGCCGGCGCAGTACTACCAGGATTGCCTGGAGCGGTTGCGGGATCTGACGGAGTGGTTCTTTCGCGGGTGGCATGCCTACCAGGAGCCGCACGTTTGGCGTGATCTCTAACGTCACGCGGAAGGGGTGCGCTGGGCCTTGACGAGAATCTGGTCGGTGGTCTTGGTCCAGCGGAACGGCTGGCAGCGCTCGTTGTAGCCGTCGATGAACGCGCGGATGGCAGCGATCAGGTCGTACAGAGGCCGGGTGCCGCTTATACAGCGGTACCCGGCCTCTGTGGATCTACTGCCTCTCCGAAGGAGAAGGTCAGCAGATGACGTTCACGTTGCGGTCTGCCGGTCCACCAGCAGTGGTGGCGATGGGGGCGTCGTCGAACACGTGGAGCACATCCCCCGTAGAGAGCCAGATGTGTCAATGGGTGCGGCCGCGAGGTGAAGCTAGCTCGCATCGATTTAGTGGGTCAAGGGGTCCTGTAAAAGGAATCCTGAAACTTCGATCGGCGATTAATTCAAGAACTCTTGAATAAGGCCTGTCCGTCACATATCGTGCACACTGTGGACGAACAGCAACCCAGGCGAGTGGCCCAGGTGGGGGTCTTGAAGTCCTTCTCCCACCCGCTGCGCCTGCGCCTGTACTACGCACTCGCCAAGCGCGGCTCGGCGACTGCTACGAGCCTGGCCAAGGATGTGGGAACCACTGCTCAGCTGGCCTTCTACCATCTCTCGCGGATGGCCGAGTTGGGTGTGCTCGAGGAGGACGACGCGGCCCCCGCCCGAGGCCGGGAGCGCTACTGGAAGCGATCAACCCAGGGCCTCTCCTTCACTGCCGACAGTCTCGGATCCGACACGGTGAGTGACATGGAGGTCCTGCACCGTGGCCAGGCTGGCATCCACTTCGAGCATCTGCAGGAGTTCTTCGCGAGCGGTCCGGACGCCGAGGACGAGTTCCGCGCCGCCGCGTTCGGCTCCGACATAGTCCTCAACCTGAGCCGCGCCGAGGTGGATCTCCTGCGCGAGCAACTCACCGAGGTGCTCCTGCGCTTTCGGGACAACAGCCGTCCGACCGACAGCGCTGCCCCTGCCGCTGAAGAGGCGACGCGCAGCATGTTCGTGTTCGTCCATGCCTTCCCAATGAGGTGACCTCATGACCGAGGCCACAAAGACTTCATCCGCCGTCGTCACGCCGAACCAACCGCGCTGGCGGCTGCTCTGCTGGCTGACCGCCGAGCCGGTCTCCCTCATCGGAGACCAGATCTTCTTCCTGGCGATCGCGTGGACCGCCGTACAGGAAGCAGGTCCAGCCGGCGCCGGTCTGGTCCTCGCCGCCGGCGCCGTGCCCCGCGCACTCTTCATGCTCCTGGGCGGGACGCTCGTCGACCGCCTCGGCCCTCGACGCGTCGCCCTCAGCAGCGACATCCTGCGTGCCCTGCTCATGCTCGCGGCCGCCGTGATCGCCGCCGCCGGTGCAACGATCCTCCTGCTCCTGGCTCTCGCACTGATTTTCGGCGTCATCGACGCACTTTTCTATCCCGCAACCAACGCCCTCGCCCCACTCGTCGTAGCCCATGACCAACTCGTCCGAGTCCAGAACCTGCGCGCACTCGGCACCCGCGCCGCCGTCCTGATCGGCGCTCCTCTCGGCGGCCTCCTCCTGGCGATCGGAGGCCCGTCCACCTCCTTCACCGTCAACGCGGCCACCTTCGCCGTGTCGGCCGCAGCCCTGACAGCCCTACGCATCCGCCCCGTTGTGGCTCAGCATCAAGACGGTGCCGGTGGCGTCGTCCGTCAGGCGATGCAAGGGCTCCGCTACGCCCTCGGCAAGCCCGTGATACGCAACCTGCTCCTACTGGTCGCGCTGCTTGAGTTCGCGGTAAACGGGGTCATCAACACCGCGTTTCCAGCCCTCGCCGCCGAACGACAGTGGGGAGCTCAAGGCCTCGGATGGCTGATGGCGGCCCTTGGCGCCGGCGCCGCAGCAGCTGCACTAGTCCTCGTGATCATCCGACGCCTACCTGCACCAGGGCTCGTCGTCGCCGGCGCCGCCTGCACCGGCGCCATCGTCATGAGCCTCTTCCCCGCCGCAGTCGACCTACCGGCCACCCTTACGCTCTCGGTTGCCCTCGGCGCGGTCGGCGGTGCCGTCGCCGGGATCGTCCTACCGATCATCCAAGCCGACACACCCCCCGACATTCTCGGCCGCACCATGAGCCTGTTCGCCCTCGCCACCGTTGGCGTGTCCCCACTGTCCATCGCAGCCGCCGCACTCATCACCGACCAGGCAGGGTTACGAACCGCGTTCCTCGCCGCCGCCGCCCTCGCACTCGCCGGCGCTGCCGCCTGCATTACCAGCGGACCCGTGCGCAACATAACCCTGAAGGCGACGGCACGAGCGACCTGACCAACAAGGTCATGTCGCACAGTCAACCAGGCCTCGCCGCCGTCCACCCGGCCCGTCTGACCGGGTTGCGCAGGCTGGAGTGCCGATGTCGGTGGCCGCTCTGTACCCGTCCTTGCATCTCAACCTGGGTGAGTGTTACCGGAAGCTCGGCGACCTCGGCCGTGCCCGCGAGTGCCTCCAGCGTGCGCAAGCGGGGATCGGCGCGCTTGGCGATGACGCGTACGCGCAGCTGATCAAGGGCGGTCTGGATCGGCTGGCGCAGGAGTTGACCTCCACGTAGGGGCACGCTGCCGAAGAGGGCTTCTGGTAGCCGGTCGTATCGCTGGGCGGCGAGGTGGCCCCGAGCGGCCAAGGAGCCCGAACATCTCAGACGGGTGGCCGCGCCGAGCGGGTGTGGTCAGTTTGGTGGAGAAGGCGGGTGGTCGGTCTTTGCACCCGACTGCGGGACACGGCCTGATCCCGCTGAGCAGCACCAGATCCGCCGCCTGACGCCGTTCGCCGAATGCAAGCCTCCGCAGCTCGCTAATCTCCTGGTGGATGCTTGTTCCGTCAGCTGGAAAGCGAAAGATTCTAATGGCAGAGGAAATCATCCGCGCGGCTGTTCACCCGGCGATCGGTGTGGCGCGGGTAGGCAACAGCGACAGTGAGTATTTCATCGGCCCGGAGATGCCGGATCCTCCGCCTCGTGAACCGGGCTTCTACCGGGACCGGTCCGGGGCGATCAAACGTCAGGCCGCCCGGTTCCGGGTGTACGGGTACAACGCCAAAGGCCAAGTGGTCAAGGAGATCCTTCCCCAGGAGGGCACGTCCCTGCGCTGGAGCGTCGAGCTGGCCAACAAGAAGGCCGCCTGGTACCAGTTCCGGCTGGCGATGGACATCCCCGAAGCCGAGCAGGCCAAGAACGCCGAGCTGCGCAACGCCGACGTGCCGCGCGCCGAGCGTGACCGGCTGGAGATCAAGCCCGGTCCCCGCGAGGTCAGTGGTGTCAATGTCAGCACCGGTGCTGTCTTCGACACGGGAAAGTTCATGGGCATCCCCGTCTATCTCGGCGAGCTGCACACCGATGAGGAAGGGCGGCTGCTGGTCCTCGGCGGCAAGGGTGCCGCCGCTCCGTACGACAAGAAGTACGAGACGCTGAAGTCGTATGCCAACAACGATGGTTGGCACGACGACGTCTCCGACGGACCCGTGACCGCGAAAGTGACCATCGACGGCCGCGAGATACCGGTGGATCCGGCATGGGTCATCGTCGGACCGCCCGACTACGCGCCCGGCGTCAAGAGCGTGCGCACGTTGTACGACCTGCTGTTCGACATGCACGTCGCCAGCGGTGTGCTGCCCTTTCCCGAGGTGTCGTTCCACGAGCACATCGCGCCCGTATTGCGCCGGATGACCGAGCTTCAATGGGTCAACCACGGGTTCGCCACCCGGTTCGGCTGGGGCGGGGCCGACTACTTTCTCGACGACTCCGTCATGGCCAAGCTCGCCCGTCCCGATCAGCAGTACGCGGAGCTGCGCACCCAGATCTACACGGCGCTGCGCCACATCGACCGGGACGGGATCTCCCCGGTGCCGTGGCCATGGATCTACGGCGACGCCATGTCGGTGCCGCCCCGCTCGGTGCGCCACCACGTGACGTTGTCACCCGCCCAGTACCGCATGTTCCGCTACTGGGCGGCGGGCAGGTTCGTGCCGGGCGACCCGCCCGCCTCCGGCAGGCAGTTCCGTGACGTGGCACTGGATCTGCAACCGGAGACGCTCGACCGCGCGGCGCTCGACTTCTGCCTGGCCGACGCGTTCCACCCGGGTTGCGAGGTGACCTGGCCCATCCGGCATCCGTCGATGTACCAGGGCCGCTTCCGCATCCGGCACCGGCCCAGCGGCTGGCAGGAGCCGTTCTACGGGCCCTGGCTGACCCCGCAGACCGCGATGGCGGTGGACGGCCCGCTGTACGCCCAGGCTCCCGGCGACCTCATCCGCTGGATGGCCGTGCCGTGGCAGACCGACACCTCTGAGTGCCGTTCCGGCTACGCCAGTCAGGAGGAGATGGGCTTCACCGCCGGGTTCGACCCGTACCTGCCGACGTGGTGGCCCGCGACCGTGCCCAACCATGTGCTCACCGAAGCCGACTACCGCACGGTCATGGACACGCACCAGGACATCGAGGTGCGGCGCAAGGCATTCGAGCAGCGGGCGGTGTGGTTCCGGGCGCTGCACGGCGACGATGAGCAGCAGCACAAGCAGATGGTGGAGGTCTGGTCCAAGCTCGGCATCGTGGAGACCCGCGACGGCCCTGACGACGGCACCTTTCCCGCTGTCATGCGGGTGGAGTCCACGCCACTGCTCGACCTCGACCAGGTGCCGTACACCCGAAACCTGATCGCCCTGCACGTGCCCGAGACGGCCGACGGTGCAGGGGTCTCCGATGACGAGGTCGGATACGTCATCGAGCAGAGCCCGTTCGACTCCGACGAGGTGCTGGTGGGCCGCTTCGACAAGGTCAGCCCGTACCGGGACCAGCGGTGAGCGAAGGCGGCCCGCCGCCCGATTCCTGGTACGACGTCGTGGTGGCCGGCGGCGGTCCCGCCGGTACCGCCGCCACCGCGGCCCTGGTCTGCGCCGGCCGATCGGTTCTGCTCGCCGACGCCGGCCACCGCACGCCGCGGGCCGGGCAGGCCCTGCCCGGGGCGGCCCGCCGCATGCTGAACGAGCTTGGCCTGCCCACTCCGGACGCGGCCGGCGGCCACCAACGGTGCCTGGCCAACCTTTCGGCCTGGGACTCGGAAACCCTTGCCCGTGTCGACACGATTCTCGACCCGTATGGGCACGGCTGGCACCTGGACCGGCCGCTCTACGACCGCCAACTACGCGCGGCCACCGTGGCCGCCGGAGCCCGGGCCCTCGACGACACACGGGTCGCCGAGGCCGTGCGCGAGCCGGGCGGTGCGTGGACTCTGCGGCTGCGCACCGCAACGGGGGCCCGTCGGGTCAGGTGCGCGTGGCTGGTCGAGGCGACCGGCCGGGCCGGGGCCATCGCCCGTCGCCACGGCGGCCACTACCAGACCACCGACCGGCTCATCGGCGTCGAAGTCCGAGTTCCCGCAGCCGATCCGGTCCCGGCCGCCTCGCTGGTCGAGGCGGCGCCCGACGGGTGGTGGTACGCCGCGCCCGCTCCGAACGGGCACCGGGTGCTCACCTACTTCACCGATGCCGATCTGGCGCCGGCGGACCTGCACCGGCCGGTCCGGTACCGGGCGCTGCTGGCCAGGCTCCACCATGTGACGGCTCCTGTTCAGGATGTCGGAGAATGGTCCCCACCGCGGCGGGTCGCCGCCCACAGCAGCCATCTCACCCTCCCGTACGGCGACGGGTGGATCGCCGCTGGTGACGCCGCCATCGCCCTCGACCCTCTCTCCAGCCAGGGCATCCTCACCGCCCTCTACGCCGGGCTCGTCGCCGGCCGAGCCATCGACCGGCACCTCCGCGGCGAGCGTGACGCCCTACCGGAGTACGCCGCGAACCTTGCCAGGATCCGGGCGGCGTACCGCCGCCACCACCGCGACGCGTACAAGAGGGAACAGCGGTGGACCTCGCGCCCCTTCTGGCGCCGGCGCCGGTAGTCATCTCCGCGGCCACGGTCTTCGGGCAGCACGCCGGTGCCGCATCCGCCTACCGGCAGCTCCTCCAGGCGGCCCCGCGACCCACTCAGCTTCGAGATCATGGAGGATCAATGGTGATCAAGCGCGAAACCGACACTGCCGACGCCGTGCCCAGCGCCATGTTCCCCTGGATCATCGACTGCGGCAGCTGGGGTGCCCGCCGGCCGAAGCCCCCTGGGGTGGTGCTGCTCGAAGGCACCACCCGGAAGATCATCCTTCACCACACCGGGGAGCCGGCGCACAACACCACCGACTTCTCCCGCGAGCGGGCGGTGAGGTTGGCAAAGGACATCCAACGATTTCACCAGGACGAGAGGGGCTGGTCCGACTCCGGGCAGCACTTCACGGTCAGCCGGGGTGGTCATGTGCTGGAAGGACGGGCGTGCAGCCTCGAGACGCTGGAGACCGGCCTGGCCCAGGTCAGATCGGCGCACTGTCCCGGCCGTAACCACGACTCGATCGGCATCGAGAACGAGGGTTTCTACATCGAGGAGACCCCGACGCAGAAGCTGTGGGACTCGCTGGTGCGGCTCTGCGTCACGATCTGCCGGCAATACCAGCTCAGAGCGCACCACATCTTCGGCCACTGGGACTTCCGCAACACGCAATGTCCCGGCATCGGCTTCTACCGCCAGTTCCCGCAGCTGCGCCGCGAGGTGGCGGCCCAGCTCGGCACACAGATCGGGGAGGTCCCGGAGCGCACCTGGCCCGACATCTACGAGGTCGCCGAGGGTACGCCCGTCGGGGGCCCGGTGGTCACCGTCGCCCAGTACCTCCTGCGCAACGCCGGTTACCCCGTCCCGCTGACGGATGGCGGGCAGTGGTCCCCCGAGATGACGTCAGCCATCAAGGACTGGCAGCACAGGCACGGTCTTGCGGTCTCGCCGGACGGGACCATGACCGCCGGAACCTGGGAGACCCTCGCTCCTGAGCTGGACCAGCACGCCACTGGCGATGTGGTCAGGGCGCTGCAAGGCATCCTCATCGCCAAGGGATACCTGGGGGTCGGCGTCGACGGCCAGTTCGACGATGCCACCGAGAGTGCCGTCAAGGACCTGCAGAAGCTGCACGGCCTGCCCGCCAACGGCGAAGTGGACACCAGGACGTGGTGCGTCGTCACTGGCGGCGTGATCCGCGAAGCCTTCAGGGACGCCCTTCATTCGTAGCGCCCATGCGACAGGAACCAGGTTGCCTGGTCTCCGCACCTGCGGCAGCCTTCGCGACGTGATCGAGACGCGTGTGCTCACCGAGGGCGATTGGAAGACCTGGCGGGATCTGCGGCTCGCCGCGCTGGCGGAGGCGCCGTATGCCTTCGGTTCCCAACTGGCGGATTGGCAGGGTGACGGCGACCGGGAGGAACGCTGGCGCGGTCGGCTGGCCATTCCCGGCTCATACAACGTCGTGGCGACGCTCGACGGGCATCCCGTCGGCATGGCCAGCGGGGTGCCGACCGATCAGGATCGCGTTGTCGAGCTGATCTCGATGTACGTGGCGCCGGTGGGACGTGGCCAGAGTGTGGGCGACCTCCTCGTGCGGGCGGTCGAGCAGTGGGCTCGGCTGGTTGGCGCGAGGACTCTGCGCCTGGCCGTGGCGGAGGGCAACAGGAACGCCTGGGCGCTCTACCGGCGCAACGGCTTCCGTGACACGGGTGAGCTCGGCGACCTCATGCCCGACGGTCTGCGTAGGGAGCACATCATGGCCAAGGGGCTCACCGCTTAGCGGACCGGTCCGACGGGTCGGTGCCGTCGCGCCGGCGGCGTCAGGGGATGAGCCGGTCGAGCAGCTCGAACCGCTCGTACGGCTGGTCGTAGTCGCCGAAGTGCCCGTCGTCGCGCACGATCTGGGTGCCGCCGAGCCGCTCGAACATGGCGCGCCCCTGCCGGTCGTCGCAGCCGTACGGATCCTCCCGGGAGTTGATGAAGTAGATGTCGCGTACGTGCGACCGGATCGCGGCCCAGTCGTAGCCCTGCTGGAGGACCGGTTCCTCCTCGGTGTTGGGCCGGGTGCAGTATCCGGCGACCAGGATCGCCTGGGCGACGGTCACGTCCACGTGTTCCAGGAGCGCGAGCAGGAGGGCCGCGCCGCCGGAGTGGCCCACGAGGACCGTGTCCTCGTCGAAGCTGTGCCCGTTGAGCACCTTCGGCAGGAACGTGGCGATCGGCTCGACGTTGATGCCCGGGTGGTGCGGCACCTCGACGGCGTATCCCCGGGCCGCGAGCCGCCCTGCCAGCCAGGGATACCAGCACGCGTCCGGGTTGCCGCCGGTCCCGTGGAAGATGATCGCGCTGCGCCCCACCGTGCCCCCTTCGGATCGACGTCCTGATCACATCACCTCTACCGCTGCGCTTCGAAGTGCTCCTTCATCGCGGGGTAGTAGTCGTCGAAGTCCGGCGCCGGCTGGCCGTCATGGGAGGCGGTCAACGCGTCCAGGTAGTACTCCCAACCGGGTCCGACCTCGCCGACGCCCTCCGTGCCGGTCAGGTGCTGCGTGAACCGGAGCTCGGTCACGCCCGCGCTTTCGACCAGCACCAGGTCCAGATGCCAGCTGCCGTGCTCGTCCACCGCGGAAACCGCCAGCCGGTGCGGCGGTTCGCACGCGTCGATGGTCATGTCCATCCAGGGCTCGCCCTCCTCGTACGCCATCTGGACCTTGATCGTGCGTCCGGGCGCGGCGTCGCCCTGCCACGGGCCGAACCAGCGTGCGGTGCGCGCCGGATCGGTGAGGCTGGCCCAGACGTCGGCCACGGGAGCGCGGAACGTGCGGGTCAGCACGAGGTCGTCGCCGATCAGTCGGCCGGTGGGTGTGGGGCTCATGCGGTCTCCTTCTCCGATGGGTGCCGCTTGGCGGCCGTCTGCCGCTCGCGGCGGGTGCGGTAGACCTCGGTCTCCAGCGCGTCGAGGCGGTGCTGCCAGCCGGACGGGCGCATCAGCCGTCCCAGCCACCCGGTCAGCTCGTCGAGCGGCGCGGTGACCAGCGTGTAGACACGCCTGCGTCCGTCGGCCGTGTCGCGCACCAGGCCGGCCTCGCGTAACACGCGCAGGTGACGGCTGACGGCCGGCCGGCTGATCACGAACCGGTCGGCGATCTGGCCGGCCGAGAGCGGTTCGTCGCGCAGCATCAGCAGGATCTCCCGCCGAACCGGGTCGGCGATCGCGGCAGCCACCTCGTCCACGCCGAAAGGGTAACCAGGTTGTTACGCTTTTGGCAACGTCGCGCCCGTGGGGGATCGGTTCACGCGTTGTCGAGCACGAACGCCCGCATGAGTTCGGCGCACTCCGCCGCGTGCGTCTCCAACAGGAGGTGGCCACCGTCGTAGATGTGCGCGTCCAGGCGCTCGAGAACGCGGTGGTAGGCGAGGACCTCGTCGACGTCGAAGTACGCGTCGTGCCGTCCCCACAGCACGAGCACCGGCGGCTGGTGAGCGCGGTGGTACTCGGCGAGCTCATCGAAGCGGGCGACGTGGTTGGCGTAGTCGGTGAACAGCGCGAACTGCGCGTCGACGTTGCCGGGCCGGCTCATGCGCTCCCAGTCGAGGTGCCACGACTCGGGGGCGTGCAGGGCGCGCAGCCGTTCGGGCAGCCCGGCCAGGTACTGGTCGCGGGTACCGGCGAAGTTCAACCAGTCCGGCAGGTCGGCGCGCTTGGCGTCGGTCGGGTCGGCCCAGTAGGCCCGGGCGCTGTCCCACTGCTCGCCGAGGCCGTCCTGGTGCGCGTTGCCGCTCTGCACGATCAGGCCGCGGATGCGGGTCGGGGCGCGGGTGGCCAGGTGGTATCCCACCGGCGCGCCGAAGTCGTGCAGATAGACGAAGAGGCGCTCGATCCCGAGCTGGTCGAGAAGGTTCTCGATCGTCCAGGAGAGGTTCTCGAACGTGTAGTCGTAGTCGTCGACGGTTGGCGACGAGGACATCCCGAAGCCGGGCAGATCCGGCGCGATCACGTGCGCGACGTCGGCGAGTGTGGGCATGACCTCGCGGAACGTGTGCGACGAGGAGGGGAATCCGTGCAGCAGCAGTACCGCCGGCTGGCCGGGGCGCCCGGCCTCGCGGAAGAACACTTCCAGTCCGTCGACGTCGGCCCGTCGATGGCGGACCTTCTGGACGGCCCGCATCGCCTCCTCCTCCCGGCTGCCCCGGCGAGGGGCAGCATGCCGACATCGGCTCTGAGCCTGGCGAGTGTGGTGCCGGTGGTCACCGTCGCGTCCGGCTACGGCCGCGAGGATCAGATGTACGCCCAACAGCAGCCGGACACCGACACCGCCCAGCCCATCGTGCCGGACCCGAACCGACGTTGCCCGGCCAACTCGACATCCGTCTCCGGTTCCGCCGCGATCCGCGCGGCCCGCGATCTCTAGCCGGGAGGCGCCGCGATGCCGAGGGCCCCGGTGAGCTCGACGATTCCGTCCCCGAACGGACCCGGGCGCTCCTCAAGTGCGCTCGCGAGTCGATCGGGGCCGGCGACGAGGCCCGCCTTCTCGGCCCATCGCAGCAGTCCGGCGGCGGCCTGGCTGTTGAGCGGCTCGAACCTGTCGTCGTCGTCGACGAGAGCCCGGACGACCTCCTCGTTGAGGTAGAACTCGACGGCCTCGCCGGCGGGGTCGGCCGCCGTGGCGAAGGCGCAGTCGCTGTCGAAGACCGACAGCGCGATGGCCGGTGCCGTCGTCTCCAGCGCGAGGTCGTTGGCCAGGTCGTCGACGCACGCCAGTTCGTCGAGCCGCGTGTCGCCGGTGCGGGCGATGATGACAAGACCGGAGTAGCCCACGATCATCCCTGCCGTTCGGTGAGGCGCTGGCTGGCGAGTGCCAGGGCGTCGGCGGCCAGCGAGTCGGGGCTGTGGTCGTGCCAGCCCGCGGTCTCGGCCGTGACCGCGTCCACGTCGCCGCGCTGAGCGTGCGCGTAGGCGCGGATGACGCCGCCACTCCAACTTCCGTCCGGCCAGCGGCCGGCCTTCCACCGCCCGGAGGCGAGCTGCTCGGCGCGGGCCCGGGCGGATCGGTCGCGGTCTGCCTCGATGGCGGCGAGCATCGCGTCGAAGTCGCCCAGCCAGCTCTTCATGCGGGGCAGGTTCTCCGCCAGCCAGGTCCGCACGATGGTGGCGGCGCGTTCCGCGTCGGCTTCCGTGGCCAGCGAGAACGTGTGGTCGGGCAGCTCCGCGGTGTCGTCGGTCGCCACCAGTCGGTGGTGCCAGACGCTGTGGTGCGGCATGGTGTCACGGCGCGGATCGTTCTCTCCGAAGTAGTACCGCAGGTGCGGGGCGAGCAGCACTCCGACGTTGATGAAGAATTCGACCTCTCCCCTCAGCGCGGTGGTGCGCTGGATGTCGAGGGCGATGCCGTTGCCATCCGGGTCGAAGTACCGGAAGACCGGCCCGCGGCGGATGAAGCCGGCGGCTGCCAGGTCGGCTTCGATGAGTTCGACGAACCGTCGTAGCAAGGCGTTCACGAGGCGGCACGGTACAGCGCGTCCCCGACAGGCCGCAGATCGTCGACCGACCTCCTGCACGCCGAGACCGGGACGAAGATCGACCTCGGCGCGATGCCCCCGGAGAGTGTTGCTCGATGCCGAGCAGCGTGGGCGCGGCTCACCGGACGTCGGACGTGCGTCGTCCACGGCAACCCAACAACCCTGGCAACGTCCGCATGACCGCGAGCAGGTCGCGCTGATCGACTGGGACGAGTCGTACGTCGACGTCCCCGACCTCGTGCTGCCCGGCAACGCCGCCGGCCTCGACGACGGCGCGCTCGACATCACCGGGCAGGCGTCGGCCGCCTGGGAAGCCGCCGTCGCTGGGACGACGAGTACGCGGTCAGGCGGCTCGCCGAGGTTCGAGCGGTCTGAGAACGCGTTCGAGGAGTGGGGTCATTGGCGGCCGAGTGCGCACAGTTCCACAGGGCGTGGACCGAAGAGGGATCGCCGAACGGCATGCGCCGGCAGCCCGACGAGCCGGGCTGTCCCACAGGCAGAGGCTGCGGCCACGGCGCAGCGATAGCCTGCCGTCATGGTGAGCGCCGAACTGGATGAGTTGATCGTCGTGGACGCCGAGTCGCTGCGGGCGTGGTTGTCGGCCAACCACGCCACGTCGCCCGGTGTCTGGCTCGCCCTGACCAGGAAGGGCGGCACGGTCACGACGCTGACCTGGCAGCAGGCGGTCGACGAGGCCCTGTGTTTCGGCTGGATCGATGGGCAGGCTCGTAAGCGGGATCAGGAGACCTCCTGGATCCGGTTCACCCCGCGCCGGCCTCGCAGTTCCTGGTCGCAACGCAACGTCGCCCACGTGGCGCGGCTGGAGGAGCAGGGGCGGATGCTGCCCTCCGGCCGGGCCGCGGTGGAAGCCGCGAAGGCGGACGGGCGGTGGGCGGCCGCCTACGCCCCGCCGTCGGAAGCCGAGGTGCCGGACGACCTCCTCGCCGCCATCGCTGCCGACCCCGCCGCCCAGGCCATGTTCGACGTACTCACCAAGACCAACCGGTTCGCTCTCATCCACCGTGTCAACGGGGTCAAACGGGCGCAGACCCGCGAGCGGAAGATCGGCGAGTTCGTCGCCATGCTGGCCCGTCACGAGACGATCTACCCGCAGAAGGCCAAGCCTCCGCCCACGCCGTGATCGGCATTTCATGATCATGGACACTGATCTGGCCACGAACGGTGCTGGGACGGGCTGGCGCCACGTGTCGGTCAGCTGGCGAGCTGGTCGCGGCGGCGGGTGAGGTAGGCCCGCTCCGCGACGCCGGACACCGCGACGAACCGCAGGATGAGCGCCAGCATCCACCATCTACGCACGTGTGACCCCCTGACCGGCTTGCACCAGCCCCATGTCGCGAAGGTGCCTGCTGTTGGATCGCTCCAACGCGACTGATGCGGAGTTCTCCAGCCGACCAGCCCTCGCTGTCACGGATACGAAGGGTGGGGATTCCGAGCAGGCCATGGGGTCACAGGCGCGACGCTGACGAACCACACAAGGCAGAAACTGCTCATGGTTACCGGTGGAGGCGGGGGTCACCCATTCCTGTCGGGCTATGCGACGGCCGGCCATCTGTTCGCCGAGCGGCTGCGCGCCCGCGCAGGCGAGGTTGCGATCGGCCGCAGGGTGGCTCGTCTGGCGCCGGGAGGGAGCTGGCAGGTGGGTCGAGGCGGCCCGGACGCCGTTCGAGTCCGACGCCAAGGCGGTGGTGGCCACGATGCGGGCCCGTGGCGACAGGGGCGACTACGAGGTCTCCGAATGGTCCTGATCGCGGGCCCCGCCGGGCCGTCCGCACCGCCTGCCGGGGCCAGGGTGCGGCCCTGGCCCCGGCAGGCGGTTAGGCGGAACTTTCGGGCGGGCTCATCTTGCCGGCCAGTTTGCGCAGGTCGTCGAGGAACACAGCCGGGAGTAGCGGCTTGCCGTCCTTGCCGATCGGCGACGGAGCCAGCGGCACCAGCAGGTCGACCAGCGGCGAATGCAACCAGAGCGCCATCACATACAGGGCGGACACGCGGAGCAGGCGCAGTTCGAAGCTCGCCGCCGCTACCTGGGGCAGCCGGTTGGCGATCTTCAGCGCCTTGTCGGTGGCGGCGACGAACGGCCCCTCGGTGAACTGCGCCACCTCGTGTGTGCCGTCCGGCTTCTCGGCGGTCTCGGCGCTGGCGATGAGCTGGCCGCCGTCGACGACCAGGAACCGCCAGCCGACCGGCTGCGCCTGGTCGAGGCCGCCGCCGGCGGTGACGACGTCCAGTCCGAGGGTGAAGACCTGGTGCGGGGTGTTCAGATCGAGGTTCTCCTTGCGGGCCTGGCGTAGGGCCTTGGTGGAGAATCGACCGCTGTCGGCGAGGGCGTTCAGCTTCGCGCGGACCTTGTCGGGTACGCCCTGCGGGTCGGGCATGTGCACCGGCATTCCGTAGCTCCTCAGGCCTGCGTCTTGTAGGTGTGGGTCCAGCTACCACTGCCCTGGTACCGGTTCCGGAAGGCCTCGTACGTCACGTCCGAGTCCCCGTACCACGGGTCCCCGACGCTCACGTACTCCACGCCGTCGGCGACGTAGCGTCCCCGTACCACGAGGATGTGCCCCCCGCCGCCGGCCCAGGCCGTGTTTATCGCGAACGGCCGGGACTTGGCCAACTCGGCTCCGACCTGGGCCGGGGTCAGCACGCCGACCAAGCGCTCACGAAGGTGCCCGACCCGCTGCATCGGCCCCTCCGGCCAGGAACCCTGGTTGCACGGCCAGTTCGCGCCGGCGTCGCCACAGCAGTTGTTCACCCCGCGCTCCGCGTTGACCAGCGAGCACTGGGTCCAGTTCGTGTTCGCGTTGTAGAACGCGGCGATGCTGACCGCGCTCGCCGCCCAGCACCACTGGGTCTGCACCTGGGGCTGCATGGCGAAGTTCAGCCGCTGGTCGACCATGTTGATGAAGAACTTCTCGTGCGACCCGCCGTTGGCGTTGTACTGACAGTTCACCGTGCCGCCACCGTTGCCGTTGTTGGCGGTGAACCCGGAAGCTTCCATACGCAGGTACACGTTCGGGAAGGCTGCCGACTCGAACGACATCGACCCGTCCGCCTGCGCCTTGGCCTTGAACCGCTCGTAGGCGCTGGGCGGGCTGCCGGCCGGGGTGAACTGGCAGTTCACCGTTCCGCCACCGTTGACGGTCTGCGAGGTGACACCGGTGCCGTCCATCCGCACGTACACGTTCGGAAAGAACACCGACTCGAACGAGTACGTGCCGTCAGTTTGCCTGCGGACCCTGAACCGCTCGAAGTCGCCGACCGGGGTGTACTGGCAGTTGACGTACCCACCGCCGGTGGAGGTGGCGGCGGTCACGCCACCACCGGCCAGTCGCAGGAACACGTTGGGAAATGCCGTCGACCGGATCGTCACCGGGGTGTCGTCGAGCGAGGCGAGGTCGGGCACGGACAAGGGCATGTAGCCTTTCTCCTTTCGATTGTGGTGTTCCCGGGCAGGGCGCATCCGCGTTCGGAGAGCACGGCAAAGGGCAACTCGTTCTTACTGTGGCGGCGGCCCGAATTGGCGCACGGGAGGCGAACAGATCCATTCGGATCTGCGCGCGGAAATGAGGCAACTTGCGGAGTGGAAGTGAGCCGATCGGTCCGATCCAGTATTCGTCACGCTCGGCATTCACGCAAGGTGCGCAACCAACTACCTCTCGTGATCGCGCGGGGTGCGGCCCGTGATGACCCGATTGAAGATAATGCTTGTTTCCGTCCTGGTGAGGCCCGGTGTCGCGTAATTTAGGTCAGTATTCGCCCTTGTTGGCGTGGGTTTCAAGGACCTCGACATTGACCCAACGGGTCTTGTCAAAATCTCGCTGGCGGGGTTGATCCAGGTGAGCCGGGCCGGGACGAGGTCCGGATCCGGGCGAAGCCTTCCTGCTGCGTCCCGCGCCGCCGTACCCAGCAGCCGCTGCATCGCCTGCGGATCGTCGTGACCCGCCCGTTCCGCGAGGGGCCAGCAGGTCTTGCGTTCTATGCCCGACAGCTGCCCTTCCACGAACTGCGCCGCCGCCGCGCGCGGCCCGGCCCGCACGAACCGGTCAGCAACACGTGTCACGGCCTCGTCCAGGATGACCCGCCACCCGGCGGGGTCTACGCTGCGGCACACGGCCGCCGCACGATCTTCGGTTGTCCTCAGGAGCCATCGATGATCAACGCGGTGGCCGTCTTCATGCCCGCGCCACGCCCAACGCCGGAGCCAAGTGACGTTGGAGTACCAAGCAGACCAGTGCTGGTGGAGCACTGGTGCGCCGCGACCGTGAACGAACGCCAGCTCCTGCTCGTCGAACTGCGGGTGTCGCGCGCTGGGCCGGTGAACGACGGCAAGGAGGAGTACGCCCTACCCGCCGTATCGCCGTCCCACAATGCCTCGATCGCCAAGACCGGCTCGATGAGCCGTGCCGCCGGCACGGGCGGTGGAAGGGAAGTCGTCGCCGTCCGGGGGGTCGGAACGCCATGCCCGACCGTACGGTCGGTAGTCGCGGGTGATGCTTCCAGTTAGCGCCATCGACGGAGCCTGGAATTCCGCTTGAAGGGGCCACGTGCAGACAGGCACTGTCCCGTGTCGGCTGACGAGGGGATGGGGCCGACCAAATCCCCTGACACCTTCCGAGTTTCCACGCGCCAATGGCACTCGTTCGTCTTGGCCGTGAGCCTGCCAGCAGTATCAATGGCCGTGGGTGGCCCCGGCCGGGGGGAAAGCTCCCACCATCGTCAGGGTGCCCAGGCGGGTGCTTCGGAGCCGGGTGCCGGGACGAACAAATGCGACCCGTATCAGACATAGCGCGCGAAATGCAGTCCCTTGCGAGGCATGAGGCGCGCGGCTAATCTCGCCCCATCGAAGACCGCGCATTGACACGAACTGCCGATTCACGCTCCGTTGCCTGCACGAGTTCGTAATCGCTCCACGGGGGAGTTGGGCTCATGTCTGCTGACGGCAAGCGTCGAATTCGTCCAGTGCCGCCGATCGCGCCTTCCTTGTGAATCGTCGCACCCACCACAGGTGACTGTCCTTCATTCGAGGCGGTCCGATCCGCAGGCGATGTCACGCGCCCCAGGGCGCGGATTCGGGTTGCAGTCCGGCCGTGCAACTCCGTAACGGGGGTCTTCAGTTGCAGCTCGTTCCCGAGGGCTCCGCCCTGATGTCAGGACGGTTGTCCAGCGGTCCGTCCCGGCAGGTGCATGACGAAATCCTCCGACCGCAGTTCGACTTCGACATGACTCACCTGCTTCCTCACTATCTCGCTGTGGAAGTGGTTCTCCTGCTCGAGTACGAGCGGATGGGAGTCATCACCGGCGATCAACGACGAGACATCGCGGACAGACTTTGCAGGATCGACGAGTCCACGCTCAGCGCGGACCCCGCCACCAACATGTCCGACACGTCGATGGCCATCGAGCAGTGGGTGCATGGTCAGTTGGTCGAGCCGGTCCCGGCCTGGCACGTCGACCGCAGTCGTAACGACTCTCAGGCGACCGCACACGCTCTCGCGGCACGCGAGTGGTTGGGTGGGGCGGCGGAGGACCTGCTGGGCCTCGGCGAGGCTGTCCATCGACTCGCCAACGGCACGACCGACCTGCTGATGCCGGGATACACCCACCTCCAGGCGGCCCAGGTGATCACTCCCGGCTTCTACCTGGCCGCCCTCTCCCAGCAGATTCTGCACAACCTGCGCCGTTGGCTCGCCACCTATGACGGCAACGACCTCTCACCGCTCGGCGCGGGCTCGATGGCCGGCCAACAGTTGCCCTGGGACCGTCACCGCATGGCGCACCTGCTCGGCTTCGCGGGACCGGTTCCGCACGCCCTGACCGCCGTGGCGTCCCGGTCGCTGGCCTTGGAGATGATGGCGGAATTCTCCATTCTGGGTGCCGAACTGAGCCGCTTCGTCACCGATCTCATGACCTGGGGCAGCAACGAGTACGCCTTCATCGACCTGCCTGACGAGCTTTCCGGCATCTCGGCGGCGATGCCGCAGAAGAAGAACTTCCCGATCCTGGAGCGGATCCGCGGAAAGCTGGCGCATCTCGGCGCCTTCGGTGTGGACATCGTCCTCGCCCAACGCTCGACGCCCTATTCCAACATGGTGGAGGTGTCCAAGGAGGCGACCGCGAACCTCCATGTCTCCGTCGCCACCACGCGGACGGCCCTGCGGCTCTTCTCGACCGTCGTCGACAACCTGCGTTTCCGGTCCGACCGGATGCGGGAAGCCTGCCGGCGGGAGTATCTGGGCGCGTTCGCACTGGCGAACGACCTGACCCTCAACGACGGGATCCCCTGGCGCGACTCCCAGATCGTCGTCGGGCAGTACATCGCCGCCGCCATTTCCGCCGACATCCCGCCCCATCCCGGAGACCCCGGGCTGTTGGTCGAGGTCGCCGGCCGGCACGGATACCAGGTCTCCGACGCCGCACGCGTGCTCGCCGACGCCTTCGACATCGAGAAGGCGATTCGTGGAAAGCGGTCGACGGGCTCGGTCAATCCGCAGGCGTTGGCCGACCTGCTCGCCAGCCAGGCGGACGAGTTCCGGCTCCTCCGGCAGCGGTGGGACGACCGTCGTGCGCGGCGAGGTTCCGCTCGGGCGCTGCTCGGGCGTCGATGAGCGTCGAATCGGGGGAAGAATGACGATCTTGAGCGGAGCAGCCCGGGTGGGCGCGAGCGACGTCGGCACCCACGGACGATCGGGGGCCAGCGCGTGATCTTCCAGAGTGTCGTCGACGCCATCGGGCACACGCCGTTGATCAGGCTGAGGATGGATGTCGACCCGCGCGTCGAGGTGTACGCCAAACTCGAACTCCAGAACCTCTTCGCGATGAAGGACCGGGTCGCCCGCTACGTGATCCTCGAGGCCAGACGGCTGGGCGTGCTCCGACCGGGCGCGCCGATCGTCGAGAGTTCCTCCGGCACGATGGCGCTGGGAGTCGCCCTCGTCGGCACCGCCCTGGGCCATCCGGTGCACGTCGTCACCGACCCCCGGATCGACCCCGTGACGCTCGCCAAGCTGCGCGCCCTGGGCTGCCAGGTGCACGTCGTCGACCGGATGTCCAGCCAGGGCTGGCAGGGTGCCCGCCTCGAACGGCTGCACGAGCTCCTCGAAGCCCTGCCGGGTGCGTTCTTTCCCGAGCAGTACCGCAATCCGGACAACCCGGGTGCGTACCGGTCCCTGGCCGGGGAGCTGCTGGGGGACCTCACCTCCTTCGACGTCCTGGTCGGGGCGGTCGGCACCGGTGGATCGCTGTGCGGCTCGGCCCGGGCGCTGCGACGCACGCTGCCCGAGCTGCGGGTGGTGGGGGTGGACTGCGTGGGCAGCGTGCTGTTCGGTCAGCCGGACGTGCCCACCAGGCTGCAGGGCGGGCTCGGCAACAGCCTCGAGCCCGCCAACCTGGACCGTCGCCAGATCGACGAGGTGCACTGGCTCAACGACCGGGAGGCGTTCGGCGCCACCCGTGACCTGGCCCGCGAGCAGCAGATCTTCGGCGGCAACACGTCGGGCTCGGTCTACCAGGTGTTGAAGGACGTGGCTCGCCGGGCGGAGCCGGGAACCCGGATCGTCGGCATCTTCCCCGATCGCGGCGACCGGTACGCGCAGACCGTCTACGACGACGGATGGGCCGCCGACCGCCTGCACGAGATGGACGCGGCGGACCGGCCGCGTCCGATCAGCCCCGGCGAGGTCGCCATGAGCTGGTCGCGGACGGACGACGTCCCGCGCACGGACGGCGAGCGGTACCTGTTGTTCCTGGAGGCGAACACGAGCGGGACCGGCGTGCTCGCCCTGAGCGTCGCACGACGGATGGGGCTGCGTCCGGTGCTGCTCACCGACCGTCCCGACCGTTACCCGGGGCTCGCCGACACCGACTGCGAGGTCCTCGTCTGCGAGACGCACGACCTGCCGGCCCTGCGCTCGCTCATCCAGGGCAGGTTCCGTCGTGAACAGCTCGCCGGGGTGACGACGACGAGCGACTTCTACACCGTGCTCGCCGCCGAACTGGCCGACTGGCTGGGACTGCCGGGCAACCCGCCGGCGGCCGTGGCCGCCTGTCGGAACAAGGCCCTGCTGCGGGAGGCGCTGCGGGACAGCGGGATCCGGCAACCCCGCTTCGTCGCGGTGACGGACCCGGCGCGGGCCGCTGCCGCGGTGCGCGAGGTCGGACTGCCGTGCGTGGTGAAGCCCGCGGACGACTCCGGATCCAACGCCGTGCTGCTCTGCGCCACCGTCGAGGAGGCGACCGCGCACGTGGCGGCGGTCCTGGCGATGCGCGTCAACGTCCGGGGCATGCCGACCGCCCGCTGCGCACTGGTCGAGGAGTACGTGCGGGGTGCCGAGTTCAGCGTCGAGGTGTTCGGCGAGAGCACTGGGAACCGCTGTCTCGGGATCACCGAGAAGCGGGTGACCGGCGGGCCGTACTTCGCGGAGCTCGGTCACGTCTTTCCCGCGGACCTGCCGGCGGATCAGGCGACCGAGATGGTGGATGCCGTCCTGCGGGCGCTCGCCACGGTCGGGATGTCACACGGGGCGACCCACACCGAGGTGCGCCTCACGCCGTCCGGCCCGGCCATCATCGAGATCAATCCCCGCCCGGCTGGCGGGATGATCCCCGAGCTCTACCGCCTCGCCACCGGCTCCGACCTGCTCGCCGCGCAGCTGGCCGCGGCCGTCGGGGGACCGACCCGGCTCTCCTCGACCACCCACGGGTACGCCGCGATCGAGTTCCTGGTGGCTTCCCGACCCGGGACGCTCCGGGGCACCGTGGGCGGGGCGGAGATCGAGCGCCTCGACGGCGTCGAACAGGTGACCGTGACGGCGTCCCCCGGCACCTCCGTGCGACCACCGCGAAACGGCTACGACCGCCTGGGGTACGTCATCGCCACGGGCTCCAGCAGAGCGGAGGTCGTCCGCCGGATCCGTACCGCCGTGGACCAGGTCCAGCTGCTGGTCGACGAGGACAGCCCGGACGCCGTCAGCGACGAAGCGTCCCTGGCCCCGGCCCACTGAGGGACGACCATGACGCACACCTCGCTCATCGCGGCCCTGTCGGCCTGGGCGGACACCCGAGCGGACGACCCCGCGCTGACCTTCGTCGACAGCGCCGGGGCGACGACCAGCACCACGTACGGGCAGCTCGACGAGGGCGCTCGTACCGTGGCCGGCCACCTGCGGTCGATCGCCGAACCGGGTGACCGGGCGCTGCTGCTCTTCCCACCCGGCCTCGACTACGTCACGGCCTTCCTCGGCTGCCTCTACGCCAACGTGGTCGCGGTGCCGCTCTACCCGCCGGGCCCCAACGCGCGCCTCGACCGCGTCACCACCGTCGTGCGCGACTGCGGAGCCACCCACGCGCTGACCACCGCGAAGCTGGTCGAAGCGCTGTCGGGGCTGGCGGCCGAGCCGGGCGGACCGGCGGTGCACCCGATCGAGGCGGTGCGGGCGCACGCCGCTCCGGTGGGCCCCCACCGGCCGGCGCCGGACGACCTCGCCTTCCTCCAGTACACCTCCGGATCGACGGGCGATCCCAAGGGGGTCATGGTCGGCCACGGCAACCTCACCGACAACCACCGGGCCATCGCGGCCGGCTTCGGGATCAACGCCGACGACGTGGTGCTCAGCTGGCTGCCGATGTACCACGACATGGGTCTCATCGGCACCACGTTGCTGCCGCTGTTCATGGGCGTACCGGCGGTCCTGCTCGACACGTTCGCGTTCGTCCGGAATCCGCTGCGGTGGCCGGCGGAGGTGTCCCGGTTCAGGGCGACCCTCTCCGGTGGACCCAACTTCGCCTATCAGCTCCTGGCGGACCGCTTCGACGCCGGGCTGCTCGACGGGATCGACCTCAGCTCGTGGCGGGTCGCCTTCAACGGCGCGGAGCCGGTGGACAGGCGGACGATGGACGCGTTCTCCGCCGCGTACGCGCCGCTCGGTTTCGACCGCCGCGCGTTCTATCCGTGCTACGGACTGGCGGAGGCGACGCTCTTCGTCAGCGGCCCCGAGGCGTCGGCCGGCTACCGCGCCGGCACCTTCGACCGGCACGCCCTCGAGACGGGCCGGCTGACCGGGGCGACCGGAGCAGCGGGGACGGACGCGGTCACGCTGGTCTCCTGCGGCACCCCGCCACCGGGTACGACGGTCGCCGTGCGCCGTGCGGACGGCGCACCCTGCGCGGCGGGCGAGGTCGGCGAGATCTGCGTGAGTTCCGGCGGGGTGGCCGCCGGGTACTGGGGCAGGTCCGACTCCGCCGCGACGTTCGCCGCCACCGTCGGCGGCCAGCAGGGGACGTTCCTGCGCACCGGGGACCTCGGCGCGATGTACGACGGCGAGCTCTACGTCGCGGGGCGCCAGAAGGATCTGATCATCCGCGCGGGTCGCAACTACCACCCGCACGACATCGAGGCCGTCGCCACCGCGGGCGACGAGCACCTGCGCCAGGGCGGCGCCGCGGCGTTCCAGCCGGAGACCGGCGACCAGCGGGTGGCACTGGTGGTCGAGGCCTCCCGCAGCGGGCTGGCGCGGCTGCTCGCGGACCCCGCGCTGCTCGCGTCGCTGACCGGCGGGCTGCGGCGTCGGGTGGCCACCGAGTGCGGGTTGGACCTCGACGACGTGGTCGTCGTCATGCCCGGCGCGATACCGAAGACCTCCAGCGGGAAGGTCCGCCGGCGTGCCACCAGGGAGCAGTTCGTCGGCGGGCGGCTCAAGCGCGTCGTGCCGGCGGTCCCGTCCGTGGCGCCCGAGCGGGCCGCCGCCGACACCCACCCCGGCGACCGGTCCACTGCGGTGGAACAGCTCGTCCGGCGGTACGCGAACCTCGAAGGGGCCGAGTGGGACCCGTCGCTGCCGCTGGCGGCGCTGGGACTCGGTTCGCTGCGACTGATCGAACTCAAGGCGGCGGTCGAGCGGTTGGTGGACGGCACCCTGGACACCGAGCTGTTCTTCGGCGACCGGTCGGTGGCCGAGCTGGTCGCCGCCGCCGCGAGCCCCGGCCCGGCCGCCGTGCCGCTGCCGGCGGAGACCGGCGCGGTGAGCCCCGCCTCGGCCGGCCAGGTCGAGCTGCACTTCTACGACGAGGTGTCCCGCGGCAACCGGGCGAACAGCCTGGCGATCGCCCTGCGCGTCTCCGGCCGCGTCGAGGAGGACCTGCTGCGGGCCGCGATCGACGAGTCCGTCGCTCGGCACCCCGCGCTGCGCACGACGCTCGGACCGCTCGGATCCGGCGTCCAGACCGTGCACGAGCAGGGCACGGTCGACTGGGAGTGCCGGGCCTTCCCGGACGGCCCCGACGAGGCGGTACGCGCCTACCTGCACGAGCGGGCCTACCGCCCCTTCGACCTGGTGAAGGGCCCGTTGGTGCGGGCCGGGGTGGCGTACCCGCCGGACGGCACGGTGCTTCTCGTGGCGTGTCATCACGCGGTCGTCGACCACTGGTCGCTTCAGCTCCTGCTCGCCGAGATCCTGCCCCGGATCACGGGCGGCGACGCCCCGCCGGTCACGGCGGGACCGGGCGCGGCGGACGCCACCGACTGGGCCCGGCTACAGCAGCAGGCGCGACTCGATCCCGACCGGCGCGACCGGGTCACGGCCCTGGCGGAGAGGTGGCGGCCACTGCGTGACCTCGTACTCTTTCCGCAACGACCTGCTGGCGGCGGGTCGGCACGACGACGGCCGGACCCGGACCGGCACCGGGCCGGCTGGATCGACTTCGAGGCCGACCCGGACGTCGTACGGACCCTCCACCGGCACGCGGCGCGGCGCGGCTTCACCCCGTTCGTCTCCCTGCTGGCCGCCTACGTTCAAGCCCTGCACGAGGTGACCGGCCAGCCCAGGATCGTGATCGGCGCGCCGCACCACGGGCGCACCGACCAGCGCTTCGCCGGCACCGTCGGCTACCTGGTCAACATGGTGCCCGTCCTCGGTGACCTGACCGACCGGCCCGATCCGTCGGCACTCGAGGAACGCCTGTGGCGGGAACTGCGGGCGGCGCTGTCGACGGCGGACGTGCCCTTCAGCGACCTGGTCCGGGCACTCGCCGCGGATCGGCACGGCCAGAATCCGCTCTTCCAGGCGACGTTGACGCTCCAGCAGCCGGTGGACGGCGGCGACGTCGGACTGTCCGTGCCCTGGAGCCGCCGGCGGCGACGGATCGGGTCCCACGACGTCGAGACGGTCGACGTGCCGCCCGTGGACGTCGCCTTCGCGACGAGCCTCTACGGCGCCCTCGACGCGGGCGGACTCGCGTTCCGCCTCGTCCACCAACGCACCCTCGTGTCCGCGGAGACGGCTGCCGAGGTGTGCCGGCGGTTCTCCGAGAACCTCGCCCGGCTGGTCCGACGGCCGTCCGCACCACTCGCTCACGACCCGGTTCGACTCAGCTAAGGCGGAGATGATGACTGCTTCCGATGGTGCCGTCGGTAATCTGGTGGAGTCGTTCGACGAGGTCGTCCGACGTGACCCGGACAGCATCGCGGTGTGCTGCGGCGACCGGCGGATGTCGTACGCCGAGGTGGCCGCCCGCTCGACGGCGCTCGCCGCGGCGATCAGGGCGCGGGTCGACGACCCGTCGCGTCCGGTGCTGCTGCTCCTGCCGCGTTCGGTGGACATGGTGGTCGCGAGCCTGGCCGTGCTGCGGGTCGGCGCGGCGTACGTGCCGGTCGACCCGTCCACCCCCGCCGCCCGGCTGAGAATGATCGTGGCGGACGCGGCGCCCTCGGTGGTGTTGACGACTTCCGAGCTGGCGGAGCTGCTGCCGCCGGACACCCCGGTGATGGGGCCGCAGGACGTCACGGAGGACCGCAGCGACGACACCGGCGGGCGGTGCCCCGCGGCGTGGGACACCCGCGCCTACGTGATCTACACCTCGGGCACCACCGGGCGGCCGAAGGGCGTGGAGGTCAGCCACGGCAACGTGCTGCGCCTGATCCGGGCCACCCAGCCGCAGTTCGGCTTCGGCGCCGGGGACGTCTGGACGATGTTCCACTCGTTCGCCTTCGACTTCTCCGTCTGGGAGATGTGGGGCGTGCTGCTGTCCGGTGGCCGGTTGGTCGTCGTGGGACAGGACGTCGCACGGGACCCGGTGGCCTTCCGGGCGTTGCTCGCCGACGAACAGGTGACGATGCTCAGCCAGACCCCCACCGCCTTCAACAGCCTGGTGGCGCACGAGGTCTCCCGGCCCGACAGGCTGCCGCTGAAGTGGGTGGTCTTCGGCGGCGAGGCGCTGCGCTTCGGTGACCTCCGGCCCTGGGTGGACAGGTACGGCGACCAGCAGCCGCAGCTGGTCAACATGTACGGCATCACGGAGACGACGGTCCACTCCTCGTACCGCAGGGTCCTGGCGGCCGATCTGACGAGCACGGCCAGCCTCATCGGCTGTCCGCTGGCGGACCTCGGTTTCCTGCTCTGGGACGAGCAGGGCCGGCCGGTGGCCCCGGGCCAGACCGGCGAGATCATCGTGACCGGACCGGGGGTGGCCACCGGATACCTGGGCCAGCCCGGAGCGACCGCTGAGCGGTTCCTCGACCTGACCGTCGACGGCAGGCCCGTGCGGGGATACCGGTCCGGTGACCTCGCGCGGCTGACCCCCGCCGGGGAGTACGAGTACCTGGGGCGGGCCGACGACCAGGTCAAGATCCGTGGGCACCGGGTCGAGCTCGGGGAGATCCACGCGGCGCTGAGCGCGGTACCCGGCGTCGAGCAGGTCGCGGTGACCGTCCGCCGGGCGCGCCCGCAGCGCAATCCGGTGGTGAAGCAGGAGGCGGTGTCCGGGCGGATCTCCTCGGTCCGCAGTCTCGTCCGGGCCGGGCAGCCGGCGTCGGGCGCCGGCAACGACCGGACGCAGATCGTCGCGTACGTGACCCACGACCCCGGCTGCGCGCTGGGCGAGATCCCGGAACTGCTGCGGGCGGGCCTGCCGTCGTACATGCTTCCGGCGTTCGTCGTCCCGGTGCCGGAGATCCCCGTGAACGCCAACGGGAAGGTCGACTTCACGCTCCTGCCCGCACCCACCCCGGCCAACCAGCTCCGGGCGCCGATGGCCACGGAGGCGGTCGCCGACGCCTCGACGGCGACGGTGGAACGGGCGATCTGCGCGCTGTTCGAGGAGGTGCTCGGCGTCGAGGGGGTGGGACCCGACGACTCCTTCTTCGGCATCGGCGGGGACTCCATCATCGCGGTGCAGCTGCGTGCGGCGGCGGCGAACCGCGGGATGACGCTGGACCTGGCCGACGTCTACGAGCTGAAGACGCCCCGTGCGCTGGCCGCGTACGCGGTCACCACGGACGAGTCGACCGACCCGCCGGTCGAGCCGTTCAGCCTCATCGACCCGGCGGACCGGGCGCACCTGCCGGCCGGCACGGTCGACGCCTACCCGTTGGCCACCCTCCAGGCCGGCGTGCTGTTCCACAGCGCGTACGCCGAGGGCGTCAACATGTACTGCGACATCTTCATGTTCCGGTTGCGCGCCAGGTTCGACCACGACGCCATGAGCCGCGCGCTCGCGCGGGTGACCGAGCGCCACGAGATCCTGCGGACGTCGTTCCACCTGTCCGGCTTCTCGCAACCGCTCCAGGTCGTCCACGCGCAGGCCCGGACCCCGCTGAACGTGACGGACCTGAGCCGGTTCGACGAGGACCGGCAGCTGGCCGAGTTCGAGGCCTGGCAACGTCGGGAGATGAGCAACCCGTACGACTGGGCGCAGCCGCCACTGGTGCGGTTCACGGCGCACCTGCTCGGCCCGGACGAGTTCATGTTCTCCATGAGCTTCCACGACACGATGTTCGACGGGTGGAGCGAGACGTCGCTGCTCGCGGAGATCCTCGTCGACTACTGGCAGGACCTGCAGGGCATCGCGTCGCACGACCGTGCCCTGCCCGTGCGCCGGTACGCCGACTTCATCGCCGAGGAACAGGCCGTGCTCCGCGACGAGGCGGTGCGGGAGTTCTGGCGGCAGGAACTGGCCGACGTCGAGCCGAGCCTGCTGCCCCGCCTCGCCCGGGGCTCCGGCGCCGTCCACGAGGGGCGGATGGGCTTCCTCAGCGTGGACCTCCCGGCGGAACTCTCCGACCGCCTGCACCAGCTCGCCGCCGCCTGCGGGGTGTCGGTCAAACACGTGGTGATGGCCGTCCAGGCGCGGGTGGTGATGGCGCTCACGGGACGCGACGACGTCGTGCTGGGCGTCGCCGCCAACGGGCGGATCGAGGAGGAGGGCGGCACCGAGGTCATCGGCCTGCACCTCAACCTCGTACCCTTCCGGTTCCGGCCGCGGGGTCGCACCTGGCGCGACCTGATCGCGGCGACCAGCGACAAGGAGCGGGAACTGCTGCCGGTGCGGCGCTTCCCGCACGCCGAGATGCTCCGTCTCGCCGGCGTGCCCGAGCTGACCGACATCATGTTCAACTACACCCACTTCCACGGCTACGAACGGCTCGCCCACGCCACCGGCATCGAGGTGGTCGACGGCTTCGGCTACATCCAGACGAACTTCACCCTGCGGGCCGAGTTCAACAAGGACCCGTTCAGTCGACTGCTCACGCTCGACCTCGAAGCGAACATGGAGCGGATCTCGGAGGACCAGCTCCACGAGGTGGCGGACATCTTCCTGCGGGCGCTGACCAGCGTCGTCGACCAGCCCGACGACGAGCCGACGCAGGTCGCGCTGCTCGGTGAGCAGCGGTACCGGGCGTTGGTGGAGATCTCGCGCGGGCCGGTCGAGCCGGCGACGGCCACGGGCTTCCTCGAACGGATGGCCCATTCGGTGCGGACGTTCCCCGACGAGGTGGCCGCCGTCTGCCGCGGCCGCGAGATCACCTACCGGGAGCTCGCCGCGCACGTCGAGCGGGCGGCCGGATGGTTGCGTGACCGGCAGGTGGGCCACGGCACCGTGGTCGGCCTGGCCAGCGGCCGGAACATCGACTACCTCGTCGTCACCCTCGCCATCCTCCGCCTCGGCGCGGTGTACCTGCCGCTGCCGCAGGGCCCGGCCGCACGCGTCGCCCGCATGGTCGGGCGGGCGGAGGCGAGGCTGGTGGTGTGCGACGAGACGCACCGCGCCGCGTTGGCCGCGATCGGTGAGGTCGAGCTGGTCGATCTGGCGGACGTCCTCGCCGCCGCCGGCACGCCGGCCGGGCTCGGCCCCGCACCGGGCGGTCGGGACAGCGCGTACGTCCTCTTCACCTCGGGATCCACGGGCGACCCCAAGGGCGCCCTGATCCGGCACGACGGCATGCTCAACCACATCGACGCCAAGATCCAGCAACTGGACCTGCGGCCCGGCGACCGGCTGGCCCAGGACGCCGCCGCCACCTTCGACATCTCCGTCTGGCAACTCCTCGCGCCGCTCGCCGTCGGCGCCACGACCGTGATCTACCCGGACGAGATCGGCCAGGACGCGGCGTCGCTGCTGCGGGCCGTGGCCGAGGACGGGGTCACCGTGCTGGAGGTGACGCCCTCCGTGCTCAACATCATGTGCGCCGAACTCGCGTTCTACGGCGTCGACGCGTTCCCCCCGTTCCGCCTGCGCTGGGTCGCCTCGCAGGCGGAGACCCTGACCCCGCAGTCCGCCAACACGTTCCGCCGGCTGCTGCCCGGGGTGGGACTGCTGAACATGTGGGGGGCGACCGAGACGTCCGACGACGTCCTGCACCACCTCGTCGCGGCGGACGTCGACGAGCGGGACGCCTCCGTCCCCCTCGGACGGCCCGCGCGCAACACCGCCCTGTACGTGCTGGACGGCGCCCGGGAGCCGGTGCCCACCGGCACGCCGGGTGAGCTGTACGCCGGCGGCGTCTGCGTCGGCGGCGGCTACGTCAACGACCCCGACCGGACCGCCGCGGTCTTCGTCGGCGACCCCTTCGCCGGCGACGGGGACGGGGACGGGGACGGGGACGGCATCATGTACCGCACCGGTGACCGTGGCCGCCGGTTGGCGGACGGCTCGGTGGAGTTTCTCGGCCGGACCGACAACCAGCTCAAGATCAGAGGGAACCGGGTCGAACTGGACGAGGTCAGTCGGGCCCTCGCCGGCGTCGAGGGCGTCCAGGAGAGCGTCGTGATCGTCCGGCAGTCCGCCGACGGCGGCAAGCAACTCGCGGGCTTCTTCGTACCGGAGGTGGTCTCCGGCGGCGCCGGCGGTGCGACTGAGGGCTCCCTGGTCCGCCGGGACCTGCGGCCCGAGGAGGTGCGCTCCGGGCTCAGCCAGGTCCTGCCACGCAACGCCATCCCGGACTTCCTCGTCCGCGTCGACCAGTTGCCGCGGACGAGCCACGGCAAGGTCGACACCCGCGCGCTGGCGGCGACGGCCCTGTCCCCGGTCGACGAACCGACCGAGGCGAGCTCCGCCCCGATGACCCCGACGGAGGAGGCCGTCGCCGAGATCTGGGCCTCCGTGCTCGCCGGTCGCCGGCCCGGGCCCCAGGTCAGCTTCTTCGACCTGGGCGGCCACTCCCTGCACGCGACGCAGGTCCTCGCCCGGCTGGGGGACCGCCTCGGGGTCCGCCTGCCGATCCGGGAGCTGTTCGAGAACCCGACGCTGCGGGGTTTCGCCGCCCGGGTCGAGGCGGCGCTGACCGACGACCGGGAGTCGGAGGTGCCGATCCCGGCGAGGCCCGCCGGCCTGCGGGAGTTCCCGCTGTCCATGGCGCAGTCGAGCCTCTGGTACCTCGACCAGATCGACTCCGACGGCGCCTACACCGACGGGTACCTCCTGCATCTGCGCGGTGACCTCGACGTGACGGCGCTGCGGGCGGCCGTCGACCGGCTCGTCGCGCGGCACGAGGTGTTGTCCAGCCGGATCGTCGAACGCGACGGCGTGCCGTTGCTGGTCGTGGACCCCGATGCGAAGCCGCGCCTGCGGGTCCGGGAGGTCACCGACGCGGTGGTCGCGGAGGGGGACACCGAGGCGATGCTGGAGTACGTCCGGCAGCGGGCGACGCGACGCATCGACCTCGGTGGCGTGCTGACCCGGGCCACCCTGTACCGCTTCGCCGACCGGGACCACGTGCTCGAATGGACGAGTCACCACGTGGTCACCGACGGCTGGTCCAACGAGCTGATCCTGCGGGAGATCGCGGAGTCGTACGCGGCCCACCGGGCGGGTCGGGAGGCGGACCTGGCCCCGCTCCCGATCCAGTACGGCGACTACTCCCGCTGGCAGCAGGACTACCTCGAATCGGCGCCGGCCCGACGCGACGGCGACTTCTGGCGGTCCTACCTGAAGGGCTACGACGGGGAACTCGCCCTCGCGACCGACCTGGAGCGGACCGAGGACCGCGCGCGGGCCGCGGGCCGGCGCCGCCGGGAGTGGGACGAGTCCTTCTCCGCCGAGGTGCGGGCGTTCGCGCAGCAGCACAACGTGACCCTCTTCATGGTCGTGCACGCCGTCAGCGCGGTGCTGATGGCCAAGCTCGCCCAGCAGTCGGACGTGGTGATCGGCGCGGCCGTCGCCGGTCGGCACCCGGCCGAGACGAGGGACCTCGTCGGCTTCTTCGCCAACACCGTGCCGTTCCGCTACCAGGTCGACCCGGAGCACAGCGCGCGGGCCGTCGTCGCATCGGTCCGGGACAGCGCCCTGAACGCCCTGGACCACCAGAGCCTGCCTTTGCAGAAGATCGTGGACCTCGTGGGAGCACCCCGTCGACCCGGGGTGAACCCCTTGGTGCAGGTCGTGGTCTCCGTCGCCCGGTCGATGCACGGTGTCGCCGCGCTGCCGGGCCTGGACACGAGCGTGACCCCGCTGGGCGCGCAGACGAGTCGCTTCGACCTGTTGCTGCACTTCACCGACGAGGACCGGATCGGGCTGACCATCGAGTACGACCGGTCGCTGTTCACCCCGGAGGCCGTCGACCGGCTGGCCGGGGCGGCCGACCGGCTGCTGAGGTTCTTCCTGGGCAGCCCGGACCGGCCGGTGGAGGAGGCGACGCTCGTCGACGACAAGGACCGCGGGGCGCTCGGGGAGATCTGGCGGGAGGCGAGCGGCCAGTCCCTGGAGATCGACCACCGCGCGACGGCGACGCTCATCGACTCCCCGCACTGGGGCGCGTACGTGTCGCGGGTCGAAGCGGCAGGGCTGATCGTCCCGCTGGTGCTCGCCCTGTGAGGACCAGCGGGACGAAACCTGGGGAGAGATGCTCATGACGTCGACCGATCGCGCGCTACGGCTGCGTCGGCGGCTCGCCGGACGCCGCGAGGTGTCCACACCGGAGGTCGGCCCGGCCGCCACCGCACCGGTCACCGCCGACAACCTCGTCGCCGCCTTCGACGAGGTCGTCGGACGGCACCCCGACCGGGTCGCCGTCCGCTGCGACCGGCAGGCCCTGACGTACCGGGAACTGGCCGCCGCCTCCCGGGCCCTGGCCGGCCGGATCGCGACTGTCGCGCCGCCCGGTCGGCCGGTCGGCGTGCTGCTGCCGCGCTCGGCGCGGATGATCGTGGCGGCGCTGGCGGTGCTCCGCACGGGGGCCGCGTACCTGCCGCTCGACCCGGAGGCGCCCGCCGTCCGTACCGGCACGATCGTCGGTGACGCGGCGCCGTCCCTCGTGATCACCACGGGTGCGCTGGCCGGCTCCCTGCCCGCGACGGCCGCGGCTGTCCTGCTCGACGCGCCGGACAACGGCGGGGAGCAGCCGGACCCGTCCGCCGCACCGGCCCGCCCGATCGCGCCCACCGACCGGGCGTACGTCATCCACACCTCGGGCACGACCGGCCGTCCCAAGGGCATCGAGGTCTCCCACGCCAACGTCCTGCGCCTGATCGGCACCACGCAGCCACTGTTCGGGTTCGGGCCGGGCGACGTGTGGACCATGGCCCACTCGTTCGCCTTCGACTTCTCGGTGTGGGAGATGTGGGGGGCGCTGCTCACCGGCGGGTGTGTGGTCGTCGTCGAGGGCGAGGTCATGCGGGACCCGGTGGCCCTGCGGCGCCTGCTGCGGGCGGAGCGGGTCACGATGCTCAGCCAGACGCCCACCGCCTTCAGTGCGCTGGCGGCCCAGGAGGACGAGTACGACGACCGGCTGCCGCTGCGGTGGGTGGTCTTCGGCGGTGAGGCGCTCCGGTTCGCGGACCTGCGGCCGTGGGTCGCCAAGTACGGCGACGCCGGGCCCGAACTGGTCAACATGTACGGGATCACCGAGACCACCGTCCACGCGTCGTACCGCCGGATCCTCGCCCCCGACCTCGCCGGCACGACCAGCCTGATCGGCGCGCCACTTCCCGACCTCGACTTCCTGCTGTGGGACGAGGACGACCAGCCGGTCGCCGACGGTGGGATCGGGCAGATCATCGTCACGGGCGCGGGCGTGGCCCTCGGATACCTGGGGCAGCCGGAACTCACCGCGCAGCGGTTCGTCACCGTCACCGACGCGCAGGGCCGGGCCGTACGCGGATACCGCTCCGGGGACCTCGCCCGGCGGACGCCCTCCGGCGAGTACGAGTACCACGGGCGCAACGACGACCAGGTCAAGATCCGCGGCTACCGCCTGGAGCTGGGGGAGGTGCACGCCGCCCTGCTCGCCCTGCCCGGGGTACGGCAGGCCGCGGTGGTGCCGCACACCGCACCCGGCACGGGAACGCGGCTGGTGGCGTACGTCGTCGGCGACGCCGGCCCGGCGCAGCTGCGCTCCCGGCTGGAGGACCGGCTTCCGGCGTACGCCGTTCCGTCCGCGTTCGTCGCCGTCGACGCGCTGCCGCGCACCGCCAACGGCAAACTCGACCGGGCAGCCCTGCCCGATCCCGGCCCCGTCCTGACGCCACACGTGCCCGCGGGCGTCGACGACGTCACGCGGTCCCTGCTGACGATCCTGGCCGAGCTGCTGCCCGGCACCGAGGTCGAACCGGACACCGACTTCTTCCGGCAGGGCGGGAACTCCCTGCTGGCGACCCGCCTGCTGGCCGCCGTACGCCGGCAGTTCGGTGTCGTCGTCCCGCTGCGCGACTTCCTGCGGGCGCCGACGGTACGGGCGGTGGCGGGCGCGGTCCGCCGGGCCCGGCAGGCCGGCTCGGGTGCGGCGTCCCGCCGCCCGGTCGACCTGTTGCCGCTGGGGGACTCCGCGGCGGGCCGGGCGCCCGTGGTGGCGCTGCCCGGCGTCTTCGGGATCGCAGCCTCGATGGCGCGGCTGTCGACGCACGTCCGGGGCCGCCCGTTCCACGCCCTGCACACCCGGGACCTCCTCCGGGCCCAGGACGGCACGCCGTCCTCCGCCGTGGCCGCGCAGGCGTGCCTGACCGAGCTGCTGCCCGTCGTCGATCCCGGGGTCCACCTCGTCGGACACTCCCTGGGTGGGGCGATGGCGCTGCACCTCGCCCACGCGGTACGGGCGGCCGGCCACCAGGTGCGGAGCATCACCCTGCTCGACGCGCCGAGCCCACGCTGTCTCCACCAGCGACTCTCCGAGGAGCACCGGGCCCAGCTGGTCGCCTTCCTCTCCGACGTGGCCCTCGCGTTTCCCGAGCACACCCGCCGGTGGCGCGAGCTCTCCCCGCAGTCCGCAGCCGGGATGGCCGACACGGAACTGCTGCGGTGGGCCGCCTCCACCGCGGCACCCGCGCTGGCTGCCACGATCGGCGGGCTCGCCCACGCCTTCGAGGACTACCGGACGATGGGACGGATCATGGCAGAGCCCGCGCCTGCACTGGCCGTGCCCGCGCTGCTCCTGGTGGCGGGCCTGGAGAGGTCCACCGACGACGGCGGGCACACCGAGGGCTGGCACCTGGTGCTGCCGAACCTGACCGAGACGGTGGTGGCCACCAGCCACGAAGGCATGCTGCGTGAGCCCGGAGCGGCGACCGTCGCCGAGGCAATGACCGAATTCCAGCGCCAGCAGGACAAGACGGAAGGAAATCCGAGTTGACCCGGGAACCGGCTGCGAGCGCAGCGTTCCGCCCACCGCGACTGGCCAGGATCCTCGTCGGCGGTTCCGGCGTGATGAGCCTGGCCAACGGCGTGACGATTCCCTTCCTCACCATCTACCTCCGCAACGAACTCGGCCTGTCCGTCTCGGCGGTCGGCCTGGTCATCGGCTCCTCCGTGCTCTTCGGCATCTCCGGTGGGTTCCTCGGCGGCGCGCTCTCCGACATCGTGGGCCGCCGCCGGGTCCTGCTCTCCTGCCTGCTGGTGGTGATCGGCAGCTTCGTCGGGTTCTACTTCGCCCGCGACGCCGCGACGGCGTTCGCCTTCAACGCGTCCATGGCGTTCGCCACCAGTGCCTTCAGCCCGGTCGCGAAGGTACTCATCAGCGACCTGCTCCCCGTCGCGCTGCGGGTGAAGTGGTTCTCCTACCAGTACCTCGCGATCAACGCCGGCTACGCCGTCGGTCCGCTGATCGGCGTGGCCCTCGGGCTCACCGGCGCCCGGCTCTCGTTCCCCGCCGCCGCCGGCGTGTACCTGGTCTACCTCGCCGTCCTCTGGGCGGCCACGCGGCAACTGCCACGGCCGTCCACGGGGGACGGCGGGCTGACGACGCTCGGCCGCAGCACGGGCGCCATCGTCCGGGGACTGGGCGAATCGGCCCGGGCGGTGATGTCGGACCGCCGCCTGCTCCTCCTGCTCATCGGCGCGATCCTGTTGGAGACGGTGCACAGCAGGATCTCGGTGCTGCTCGCCCAGAACTTCGTCATCGACTTCGCCGACAGCGCCCGGGTGCTCGCCGCGGTCATGACCACCAACGCGGTGGCGGTGATCGTTCTCCAGCTCTTCGCCGCCGGCTACGTGCAGCGCTACAACCCGCTGAACGCCATCACCCTCGGTGGGATCCTCACCTTCGTGGGGATGGCCGGCTTCGCGATCTCCGAGCAGATGTGGCACTACATCGTGGCGATGGTGGTGTTCACCGTCGCCGAGACCCTGATCGTGCCGTCGGAGTTCGCCCTCGTCGACCGCATCGCGCCCGAGGAACGGCGCGGGGCCTACTTCGGCGCACAGACCTTCGCGCAGGTCGGCGGGTTCACCGGACCGTTCCTCGGCAGTCTCGTCCTCGCGTCCTTCGGCGGGCCGGTCATGTTCCTCGCCATCGGCTCCCTGGCGTTGGTGAGCGTCGCGCTCTACCTGCTGGTCGGCCGGCGCATCCCCGACCTGAGCCGCCACGACACCCTCCCGGAGGCGGAGACCGAAAAGGCGTCATGAGAGCCGCGGCGGGCATCCTGCGCCTGGCCGCCTGGCCGAGCAGTCGGGCGCTCCGGCGCACCCGGGTACTTTCCGTGGCGGCCCTGCACGGGACCGTCGACATCGACCGGGACGAACGCGGCATCCCGTGGATCCGGGCGGGCGACGAGCGCGATCTCTACGTGGGCGTCGGGGTCGCGATGGCGTACGACCGGCTGTGGCAGATGGACGTCCTGCGCCGGCGGGCGACCGGACGACTGGCGGAGGTGTTCGGCGCTCGTGCCGCCGGTTCGGACGTCCTCGCCCGTACCCTCGCCTTCGAACGGGCCGCCCACCAGAGCGAGGCGCTGCTCTCACCGCCTGCCCGCGCCAACCTCGCGGCCTTCGCGCACGGGGTCGACACCGCGGTACGCCGGATGCGGCGCCGCGGGCAGCTCCCGCCCGAATTCCACCTCCTGAGGTACCGGCCGGGCCCGTGGTCGGTCGGCGACTCGCTGGCCGTCGTCAAGCAGCTCGGCTTCCACCTGGGCCGCAACCTGCAGCAGGAGGTCTTCCGTAGCCGGCTGCTGGCGGAGCGACCGGACCTCGTCCACAGCTTCCTGGCGCCGAAGTACCCGCCCGGCGGCAGCGTCACCATCAGGGCCGGCGCCCCGGCGGGGCCGGCGGCACGGCGCGGCGACACCGCGCTGCTCTCCGCGGCCGGCGCCGCCCACCTCGGCGACCTCTTCGCGGGCCGGCAGGGGAGCGGCTCGAACGCGTGGGCGGTGTCCCCGGCCAGGTCCGCCACCGGCTTCGCCGCGCTGGCCAACGACCCGCACATCCTGTTCACCCAGCCGAGCCTCTGGTACCAGCTGGGACTGGACCTCGACGGCGAACGCGCGTACGGGGTGACGGTGCCGGGCGTGCCCGGACTGGTGATCGGCGCCAACCCGGATCTCGCGTGGGGGGTGACCAACTCCACCATCGACACCCAGGACCTGGCCGTGGGGGAGCGGCCGGACCCGACGGGAGAGCCACGGTGGTCGCAGACCAGCGTCGTCCGGGTGCGCGGCGGGACCGAGATCTCCGTGTGCGCCGCAGGCGGTACGGGATACGTCGACCTGCCGGGCCCGCGCGGTGCGGAAGCCGAGCCGGTGGCCCTCTACTGGAGTGGTCTGCACCCGTCCACCGAGGCCGAGAGCTGCCAGCGGATGTGGCGGGCGCGCGACTACCCGGCGTTCCGCGAAACCCTGCGGGGCTTCGGTGTGCCCGTGCTCAACCTCGTCGTCGCGACCCGGGACGGGACGGTCGCGCTGCGGACGGCCGGAATCGTGCCCCGCCGAGACCGTCGGGAGGGCCTCGCCCCGGCCGGCGCGGCAGAGGTGGCCGCTCGCTGGAGCACCACGCTCGGGTTCGACGAGCTACCGGAGGTCGTCGATCCGCCAGCGGGCTTCGTGGTCAGCGCCAACCACCAGATCCTGCCCGACGGGGTCGCCCCGCACCTGGGCAGCGACTGGGGCGGACCGTACCGGGCCGACCGGATCGAGGAACTGCTGACGGCGACGCCGACGGCCCGCCCGGACGACTTCGGCGCGTGGCAGATGGACCTGCGCAACGGCAGGGCACAGCGCATCCTGCCCACCCTGCTGAAGGCACTCGACGAGCATCCACCGGAGTCGCCACTGGCCGTGTTCGGCCATCAGTCGTTGGCCACCTGGGACGGCAGGGACGACGCCGATCAGGCCGCACCTCTGGTCTTCGGGGCGCTGGCCCGCGTGTTGACCGAGCGCTGGATCACCAGCCGGCTCGGTGCGGCCGTCGCCGACGCCATGACCGATGTGACCCTCCAGGTGGATCACCTGGTGATGGACGCGGACGCCCGCCGGCGGCTCGGCGAGACGGAGGAAATGCCGGTCGTCGTGGCCGACGCCCTCACCGAGGCGGCGCGTCGACTCGCCGACAGATTCGGCGACGACCCCACCGGCTGGCGTTACGGCAGGTCGAACCGGATCGCGGACCAGCATCCCCTGGCCGCGGCGTCGGACACGCTGCGTTCGCTGTACGGATCGCCCCCGACCCCGGTAAGCGGCGGCGGGCAGAGCGTCTGCCTGATGTATCCCGACCGCCACGGCCAGGTGGTCGAGGGCGCGCCCTGGCGCTTCGTCGTGGAGTTCGGCCCCTCCGGCAGCACCCGCATCCGCGACGTGCTCCGCCACGGCAGCTCGGGACATCCCCTCTCGCCGCACTACACGGACCAGACGCCGGCGCACGCCGAGGGGCGGCTGTACGAGGTACGCCTCGACAGCCCGCCGGAGGTGCGCAGCCGCCTGACCCTGGCGCCCCGGACGGCGGGGCGGTCGCATCGCGCACGGTGAAGGTGTGGCCGCCGACCCGGTCGTGTCGTCAGCGGGGACCGTGCAGGAGCGCGCCGTGCAGTACGGCGGACGGGTCGGCGCCGAGGTCGAGTGGGTCCGGGGTAGCGTCGGCGGCGGCGAGGAGGTCGCCGAGGGTGGCGATCATGGCGCCGTTGTCGGTGCAGAGCCGTGGTGAGGGGACACGCAGCCGTACGCCCGCCGTGCGGCAGCGTTGTTCGGCGAGTGCGCGCACGCGGCTGTTGGCGGCGACGCCGCCGACGAGCAGGAGGGTGTCGGCGTGGTGGTCGCGGCAGGCGGCGAGGGCCTTGCGGGTGAGGGTGTCGGCGACGGCCTCCTGGAAGGAGGCGGCGACGTCGGCCACCGGAACTGGTTGGTCGCGGCGTTGTTCGACCCAGCGGGCCACCGCGGTCTTGAGGCCGGAGAAGGAGAACCGGTAGGGCGGGTCGTGTGGGCCGGTCATCGGCCGGGGGAAGGCGATCGCGGCGGGGTCGCCGGTGCGGGCGATCCGGTCGATCGCCGGGCCGCCGGGGTAGGGCAGGCCGAGCAGGCGGGCGACCTTGTCGAATGCCTCCCCGGCGGCGTCGTCGACGGTGTCGCCGAGGTGGACGACCGGGTCACGGGCGAGGTCACCGAGGAGCAGCAGGCTGGTGTGGCCGCCGGAGACGATCAGTGCGACGCAGCGGGCGGGCAGGGGCCCGTGTTCGAGGATGTCGACGGCGGCGTGGCCGGCGAGGTGGTGTACGCCGTAGAGGGGCACGCCGAGGGTGAGGGCGTAGGCCTTGCCGGCGGCGAGGCCGACCTGTACGGCGGTGGCGAGGCCTGGGCCGGCGGTCGCGGCGACGGCGTCGATGTCGGCGAAGCCGATACCGGCGCGGTCGAGGGCGTGTGTGACCATCGGGGTGATGGCGTGCAGGTGGGCGCGGGCGGCGATCTCGGGTACGACGCCGCCGAAGCGGGCGTGCTCTTCCATGCTGGTTGCCAGGGCGTCGCCGAGCAGGACACCGTCGGCGACGATGCCGACGCCGGTCTCGTCGCAGGACGTCTCGATGCCGAGGACGATCGGCATGGTCAGGTGCCGTCGGGGGTGCCGACGCCGACGCCGGGGTGTTCGGCGCTGGCGGCCAGGATCTGCTTACGTTGCTTGATGGGGAGCCGGTCGACGTAGGCGAGGCCGTCGAGGTGGTCGACCTCGTGCTGGAAGCAGCGGGCGAGGGTGCCGGTGCCCTCCAGGCGGATCGGCTCGCCGTGCAGGTCGACTCCGGTGACGGCGGCGGTGGCGGAGCGGGCCAGGTCGGCCTGTTGTCCCGGGACGGACAGACATCCCTCGGAGTCGGTCACGAGTTCCCGGTGCTCGGGTAGGTGCAGCACCGGGTTGATCACGTGGGCGACGGTGTGGGTACCGGTGGCGTCGGGGCAGTCGACGACGAAGATCCGGGCGTCGACGCCGATCTGGTTCGCGGCCAGACCCACGCCGTGGGCGGCGTACATGCTGGCGAACATGTCGTCGACGAGCGTGGCGAGCGCGTCGTCGAAGACGGTCACCGGGGCGCACCGGCGGTGCAGCACCGGGGCGCCGTAGCGCGTGATCGGCCTCGGGGTGCCGGCATGCGTTTCCATAGTCGCCCATATTATGCAACTGCACATGAGTGGCAGTAAGGCTGGGCCGGTTGGTGGGGCATGGCCAGGTGCCAGGGCTGGACGGCGCCATCGGAGATCGGCGAGGCCGCTGCGGTTGCCCACGTCGGTTTCCGAGGGCTCGACGGGCGTGCCGTCGTGACCGGTGCCGGCATCGTGGCGGGCCGTGGACCAGCGGATTCGGCCTCAGCGAGCCGTCGTCCGGCACCGCGTACACCGTCCGTAGACGACGACGCCCGCGAGGTGCCCGCTGGGGTCCGCCTCGATGCCGGCGGCTTGCGCGGCGGCGACGCTCGCCGCGACCGCCTCGGCCGGCAGTTGTCGTATGTCGCCGCAGCCTGCGCAGACGGCGTGGTGGTGCGCGTCGTCGGCGAGACCGAAGGTGATCGTCCTGCCGATGGGCACGGTGTGCGCGATGCCGAGTTCGACCAGTTGCGCCAGGACCCGGTGCACCGTGGAAAGCTCCACGGCCAGGCCGCGGGCGAGTAGCGCGTGGTGCAGCTGGGAAGCGGTGAGGTGCCCCTGGTCGCCAACCGCACGGGCGAGCTCGTCAAGTACTCCCCGACGTGGTGCGGTGTTGCGCAGGCCCGCACGACGCAGGCGCCTCACCGCGGCGTCCACCCGGTCGGCTCCCGATGTGCTCAATCGCCACTCCTCAGCGCGTACGCACTCCTCATGTTGCAAGATAGTGGCAACAACCTAGCCTTGGCAGCAACAGAGGAGGTCTGATGGCGGTCTACAACCTGCCGGATTTGCCCTACGACTACGGCGCACTGGAGCCGGCCATGTCGGGGCAGATCCTGGAGCTGCACCACGACAAGCACCACGCCGCGTACGTCAAGGGTGCGAACGACGGCCTGGACCAGCTCGCCGAGGCCCGCGACAAGGGCGACTTCTCGAAGCTTGTTGGCCTGGAGAAGACGTTCGCCTTCAACCTGTCGGGTCACGTGCTGCACACCATCTTCTGGGGCAACCTGTCCCCGGACGGCGGCGACCGCCCGGACGGGGAGCTGGCCGCCGCGATCGATGAGCACTTCGGCTCGTTCGACGCGTTCGCCGGGCAGCTCTCCGCCGCCACGAAGAGCGTGCAGGGCTCCGGATGGGGAGTCCTGGCCTGGGAGCCGCTGGGCCAGCGGCTGATCGTGGAGCAGGTGTACGACCATCACGGCAACATCGGGCAGGGCTCCACGCCGCTGCTGGTCTTCGACGCCTGGGAGCACGCCTACTACCTGCAGTACAAGAACGTGCGGCCCGACTACGTGGACCGGCTGTGGAACCTGGTCAACTGGTCGGACGTAATCGCCCGATTCGACGCCGCCCGCGCCACGACGCCGAAGATCTGATCGGCGTGACCGAGCCCGCCCCGGCTGCGGCGGAGCTGCTCCAACGGGCCGCCGGGGTCATCGCGGCCAAGCACCGCGGTGATCTCGGCGGCGCCGAGGAACTGCTCGCCGCCTTCGGCACCGAGCAGGCCAGGACCCTCGGTTTCTACCTGCTGGCAGACCTGAGCCTCGGGCTGCTCCGGGCGCAGAGCGGCCAGTCCATGGACGACCTCGTACGAGAGCTGTCCCTGCTCGTCGCCGCCACCGCCACACCACCCGAGACCTGACCCGGCTGGTCCATCGGTCGGTGTCGCCGGCACGCCATGCCGGCGACACCGACCGGATCACCGCAACCGTCGCCCGGGGTGCGTGAGCGACTGCGGGGTACCTGAAACACTCTCGCTCTGTTGCCAATAAGCTGTAGCTGCACATCATGGGCAACAAGGGGGCGTTGGTGCGGACGGCGGAGATCAAGCGGCGTTTCCTGGCGCACTTCGAGACCAACGGGCACACGGTGGTGCCGTCGGCGCCGCTGCCGGCGATAGCGGACCCGAACCTGCTGTTCATCAACGCCGGCATGGTGCAGTTCGTCCCCTACTTCCTCGGCCAGCGGGCCGCGCCGTACCGGGCCGCGACGTCGGTGCAGAAGTGCATCCGGACGCCGGACATCGACGAGGTCGGCAAGACGTCACGGCACGGCACGTTCTTCCAGATGAACGGCAACTTCTCGTTCGGCGACTACTTCAAGGCCGGCGCGATTCCGCTGGCGTGGGAGTTGTCCACCACGCCGGTCGAGCAGGGCGGTTTCGGGCTGGACCCGCAGCGGATCTGGGCGACGGTCTACCTGGACGACGACGAGGCGTACGACCTGTGGCTCGCCACCGGCGTGCCGGCGGAGCGGATCGTGCGCCGCGGCAAGGCGGACAACTTCTGGTCGATGGGCATCCCCGGTCCGGCCGGCCCCTGCTCCGAGCTGTACTACGACCGCGGCCCCGCCTACGGCGCCGAGGGCGGCCCGGAGGTCGACGAGGACCGGTACCTGGAATTCTGGAACCTCGTGTTCATGCAGTACGAGATCGCCGACGTGGCGTCGAAGACCGACTTCCGCATCGTCGGCGACCTGCCAAACAAGAACATCGACACCGGCATGGGCCTGGAGCGCATCGCCTCGATCCTGCAGGGCGTGGACAACCTCTACGAGATCGACGAGGTCCGCCCCATCCTGGCCAGAGCCGCCGACCTCACCGGCAAGCAGTACGGCGTGCACTCCGGGCAGGCCGCCACCCAGTCCCACCCCGACGACGTACGCCTGCGGGTCATCGCCGACCACGTGCGGACCTCGCTCATGCTGATCGGTGACGGGGTGACCCCGTCCAACGAGGGCCGCGGGTACGTGCTGCGCCGGATCATGCGCCGCGCCATCCGCGCCATGCGGCTGCTCGGCTGGCACGACAAGGCTCTACCCGAACTGCTGCCCGTCGCCCGCGACTGCATGGCCCCGTCGTACCCCGAACTCGCCACCGACTTCGACCGGATCTCCTCGGCCGCCTACGCCGAGGAGGACACCTTCCTCGGCACGCTGCGCGCCGGCACCACCATCCTCGACACCGCGATCACGGAAACCAAGAAGGCCGGGCGCTCCGCACTGCCCGCCGACAAGGCCTTCCAACTGCACGACACGTACGGCTTCCCGATCGACCTCACTCTCGAAATCGCCAACGAGCAGGGCCTGACCGTGGACGCCGACGGCTTCCGGGCGCTCATGACCGAGCAACGCGCCCGCGCGAAGGCCGACGCGAAGGCCCGCAAGACCGGCCACGCCGACCTGTCGGCGTACCGGTCGGTGCTCGACGCGAACGGGCCCACGCAGTGGCTGGCCTACGAGACGCTCGACACCGACTCCCGGGTCGTCGCGCTCTGGTCCGGCGGCGCGGCGGTCGATGCCGCCCACGCCGGCGACATCGTCACGGTCGCCCTGGACCAGACGCCGTTCTACGCCGAGAGCGGCGGCCAGGACTCCGACGCAGGCGCAATCACCGGCCCGAACCTGCGCGCCGAGATCATCGACGTGCAGCGACCGGTCAAGGGCCTGATCGCGCACACCGTCCGGATCCTCGACGGCAGCCTCACCGTCGGCGACGCGGTGCACGCCGCAGTCGACCCCGAATGGCGCGTCGGCGCCCGGCAGGCGCACTCCGGCACGCACGTCGTGCATGCCGCGCTGCGGCAGGTGCTCGGGCCGAACGCGTTGCAGTCCGGCTCGTACAACCGGCCCGGATACCTGCGCCTGGACTTCGCCTGGCGCGGCGGCCTCTCCGACGCCACCCGCAGCGAGATCGAGGAGGTCTCGAACCTGGCGATCCGCCGCGACCTGCCCGTCGACGTCCGCTACCTGCCGCTGGAACAGGCCCGCACCGAAGGCGCCCTGGCCCTGTTCGGCGAAACCTACGACGAGACCGTGCGGGTCGTCGAGATCGGCGGCGCATGGTCGCGTGAGCTGTGCGGCGGCACCCACGTCGACCACTCCGCGCAGATCGGCTCCCTCGCCGTCACCGGCGAATCGTCGGTCGGCGCCGGCCAACGCCGCATCGAAGCCGTCACCGGAATCGAGGCGTTCCGCTACCTCGCCCGCGAACGCGACCTCGTCACCCAACTCGCAGCCCAGCTCAAAGCCCGCCCCGACGAACTGCCCGACCGCATCACCACCCTGCTGGCACGACTCAAGCAGACCGAACGCGACGCCGACGACCTACGCGGCCGGCTCATCGACCTGGACGCCGACACCTACGCCGCCAACGCCACCGACCTCGACGGCATCGCGTACGCCGGCATCACCACCACCGGCGACGCGCGCCGCCTCGCCGAGAAGGTCCGCGACCGCCTCGGCCGCCGCCCCGGCGTCGTCGGCGTCGTCGCTGGCGCGAGCATCGTCGTCACCGTCACCCCCGCCGGCGTGCAACGCGGCCTGTCCGCCAACGACCTGATCAAACACCTCCTGGCCGGAAAAGGCGGCGGCAACGCCGCGTCCGCCCAGGGCAAGGCCAACGCGGAACCGACGGAACTGCTCGACCAGCTGCGGGACCTCACCCGCGCGGCATGACACCCGACGCCGCCGACTGACCACCACACCCACCACCCCCGGGGGTGCCGCCACCCAGGCCGAGCACCACCGCCGAAAGGAACCCATGAGCGCCGGCACCGTGGTTCGTTCCCCCGACGGTAGCGACATCGTGCTCGGCGAGGTCGGCCAGCGGGTCCTGCTCGCCAACTCCCGGGTACGGGTCTGGGAGGTGGCCCTCGCTCCAGGCGAGTGCCAGCCCTGGCACCTGCACCGCAACCCGTACCTCGTGCTCTGCCTCGACACCTCGGCCTGCCGCATGGACTGGCTCGACGGCAGCCCGCCCCGGCACATCAACGAACAGGTGGGCGGTGCTATCTACCGGCCCGTCTCCCCGGTCCACATGCTCACCAACCAGGGCCACAGCCTCTACCGCAACCGCCTCGTCGAACTGCTCGACCTCGGCGAGGAAGCCTCGGGAGAAGCACCGTACGCACTGCCCGACACGACCGACGGCTGGCCCGGGGAACCGGCCCACGGCATGGCCCTGACGACGGTGCTGGACACCGACGGGGTGCGCGTCCAGCGCCTCACGACTCCGCCCGACGACGAACACACCTGCCGCGCGGAGTCGGTGCCCCTGCTCGTCGTCGACCTGGCCGGCGGCGCGGACGCCGACACACCGCCACGGCCCGCAGTGCGCTACCTGCATCCCGGCGAGACCCACAACATCCGGAACCCGAACCGCACACCGATCGACACCCAGATCGTGGAGCTACGTTACCTGCGGGCCCTGCCCGCCGGGCAGTAGCGGCAACCGCAGCACGACCGGGACCGGTGACGGTACCGGGAGCGCAGATCCGCTGCGTACACCGACTCGCGCCACGCCGTGCCCTGCTCGACGGCGCGGAGAAAGGCTTAACGACGCTCGCACTGTCCGAGTCTTGACACCAGCGGAGCCCGATACCTTAATATCCAAGATCCCAGATGCATGCGGGCTCGCTGGTTCGCCGCCGAAGGGGTTGGTCGGCCCGTCCCGAACCAGTGACCACCCGAACGTGGGCAGAAGTCGCAATCGGTGGTCTCCTCGGTGCGGATTGTTTCCGGTCGTCATTCATCGCGAGCAAGGGGCCGAATGCGGACACTCGACGAAACACTGCCGGGCGACGGGGCGGAGTCGCGTGGCATCGGCCGCCGCCATCTGCTTGGTCTGGTCACCGCCACACTGGCAGCCGGCATCATTCCGGAGGCGTGGCTCGCGGAAGCCGCGTACGGCGCGACGCCGAGATGGAACCGGCCGTTCGACAAGTGGGTGCCGATCACATCCTCGTACGGGATGCGGACAGACCCGATCACCGGCGTGTCCAGGATGCACAACGGCACGGACTACAGCTACTCGGGAATCCTCGGCTATCCGATCCGTGCGATCGCGGCGGGCACCGTGACCAGCGTGTCGTACAGCGCGGGCGGCCTTGGGCACAACGCCACCATCACGCACGCCGATGGTTGGCGGAGTGTCTACGGGCACATGCGGGAGGCTCCCCGAGTCGGGACGGGCGTGCAGGTCGCCGCCGGGCAGCACGTCGGCAACGTCGGATCCACCGGCCACTCCACCGGCCCGCACCTGCATCTCGAGATCTTCCAGCCGAACGGTCAGCGCGTTAACCCCGAGTCGGTTCTGACGGGTGCCCCATACGCCGGGGCGCCCGGAACTCCCCCTGAGATCGTCACTAAGGATGGACTGATGTACCTCATCTGGAGCACCGGCGGCACCGGTTACCTGGTCACCCCCAACCGGGTCATCGGTCTGCGGTCGATGGCGCACTACAACCTGTTCAAGCGGATCATCAACTCGAACCAGGCCGCCGCCCAGCCTGAGGTCTTCAACGCACTGGAGATCGACCAGATCAACGCGTACCTCAACGGGACCGTGCCTGCCTGATCCACCCGGCGGTGGCCTCGGAGACGCCTGCGCGGTCTGACGGCGCGGCCTCACCTCAGGTGCCGGGCGAAGAACTGGTTCCCGGCGTCCCCCTCGAAGTGCGGGACGCCGGTGTGCCCGCCCATGTTGGCGTGCAGCGTCTTCTCCCTGGTGCCGAAGGCGTCGAACAGGTCCAGGGCCGCCTGCCGGTCGTTTCCTTCGTCGTCCCACTGGAGCAGGACCTGCAGCGGAATGGTGACCTGTCGGGCCTCCTCGAACATGGTGCGGGGCACGAAACTCCCGGCGAACAGGAGGGCGGCCGAGATGCGCGGCTCGACCACCGCCAGCCGGATGCCGATGGAGATCACCCCTCCCGCGTACCCGACCGGGCCGCCGATCCCGGGCAGCGGAAGGAGGGCGTCCAGGGCGGCCCGCCATTCCGGGACCGACTTCTCGACCAGTGGGAGGACGAGCCGATCAACGAGCTCGTCGTCGACCGGCTCGCCGGCCTCCAGCGCCCGGTGCAGGTCGGCGCGGGTCTCCTCGGCGGCGGCGGAACGGGGCCGGTCACCGCTCCAGGGGAGCTCGAGGGTGGCTGCGGCGAAGCCCTCCGCCACGCAGTGCCGGGCCCGCGCCATCAGTCGGGGGTACAACCTGTGCAGCCCGCCGGGGTGGCCCATCAGAATCAGCGGGGCCGGTGCGGAGCCGGATCCCGGCGTCCACAGGATGCCGGGGATCTCACCGAGGGTGAACTGACGTTCGAGGACATCGTCGTCGAGGCGCTGTTCGGAAGTGAATCGCATGGTCGTGCCCTTCGGGAGTGCTCGTGAGCGGCGCTCCCGGACGACCTATCGCCCGACCGTGACCCCGGAGGGGAGCACCCATGTCGATACTGCATTCACGGGTACCACCTCCTCGTTCTCTCGCACGGCCGTTGGCAGAGTAGCGGTGCTCGCCGTGGCCCGCCAACGGGTTTCCGCGGACGCGCGACAGCCGGGTGTGCAGCACGTCGCTGCTGACCGCGGTGGGGCGGCGAGGGCACGGGCGGGACGACGCCGCGCCTGTGCTGTCAACCTCGCCGCCCCACGCGGTCAGTACTTGACGTACGCGGTGACGGCGCGGTGGTCCGAGTACGCCCCGCCGGTCATCGACTCGGTGACGGTGGCGACGTTGCTGAAGCCGTTGCCACTCTTGACCAGCAGGAAGTCGATACGCCGGCTGTTCAGGGTGTCGTAGGCCGAGGAGCAGTTGCGGCTGCCGCACTTCTCGGCGATCGGGTCGCGGTAGCCGTAGCTCTTGCCGTCGTTCCACCATCCCGCGTCGTCGGGCTCCGCGTTGGCGTCGCCGGCGACGATCTTGAGGTCGCCGCCGAGGCGGCCCATCGCCTCGTCGGCCTCCTTGATGTTCTCGTCCGCGCACTTGGGGCCGTGCCAGGTGTTGGTGGGCCAGTGGATCGAGGCTACCGAGACGTCCTGGTTGGCGACGTTGTCGTGCAGCCGGATGCCGATGTTGTGGACCCGGTCCTGGCTGCTTCTGGTGGGTTCGAGGTTCTGGCATCCGCCGGTGCCCGCGTCGTAGTTCGCGGGGGCGTCGGAGCGCCAGCGGGTGGCGGCCTCGTAGGTGAACCGGTCGGAGCGGTAGATGACCGCGTTGGTCTGCTGGTTCTTCATCTTGCCGCAGGTGCTGGTGTAGCCCATCGAGCCCGGGTTCGCGATCGCGATCTGTCCGGCGTAGGTGCCGGGCAGTTCGTCCGAGAGGCGCTTGGTCAGGGTGTTGAGCTGCGTCTGGTTCGAGACCTGCTGCACGGTGAAGATGTCCGGGCTCAGTGGGCGGCCCTTGAGGTAGGTGATCAGCCGGTCCCAGATGTGGCCGTCGGCGCAGGAGCTCGGCAGCCAGTTCTCGATGTTGTTGTTGTAGACCACCAGATGGCTCGGCGAGGTGTTCACGGCGGCCTGGGCGGCGGTGGCGCCGGTGAGGCCGACCGCCGCGGTCGTGAGGGCCGTGGTGAGCACGGCGACGGCGCCGCGTACGAGGCGGTTGTTACGGATGGACAACTTTCCTCCTGATCGGATGGAGACACTCGGCGCAACTGCGCCAGCGCCGATGAGGCTCGGCGCTCGCCACTGTCAGAGCGTCCGTTGGTATTCCTCCCAGGTCCGCTTGGGGCTGACCGCAGGACCGTCGTCGCGCCCGCGATTCGCCAGGCCGTTGAGGCCGAGGTAGTAGTCGCCGGCCTGGTGCTGCGCGCCGGTCGACTGGTCGGTGTCCGCCAGCGCGATGGCGTGGATGTGGTACGGCCAGTCGCCCTGGGACGGCGTACGCAGCCAGGCGGCGAACCCGACCGTGCGCAGACGGCGCAGCACCTCGGTTCGGGTGGCCGACGACAGGCCGTTCACGGAGAGGTCGAGGGCGCCACCGCCGTCGTGGGTGCCCGCCGACGCGCCCACGCCGGTGTTGTAGGACCCCTGCGTGATGGTGAGTTGGCGCCCGAGCAGGCGTTCGGCCTCGAGGAGCATGGATCTGGTACGGGTGTTGACGCGTACGTCACGCAGGCTCACCACGGTGCCGGGCGAGATCGCCTTGACCACGGTGTAGCGCCCCTCGCCCAGCAGCCGCAGCGACGACGGGCCGGGCAGGCCGGTCGCGTCGAGGCCGGTATAGCCGAGGGACCGTTGGTACGCCGCATATGCGGCGATCGTGCTGGTGCCGAAGTGTCCGTCCACGTAGGTGGCCGACAGGTGTCCTCTGGCCTCTAGGGCGCGCTCGACCAGCAGGACGCTGTCCTTGGCGCCTGTCGTGATGGCGGTGTCCGCCCGGCGCGGATCGATCTGGGCGGCCTTGATGAGCGCCTCCATGTCGACCTGGGGCAGCGCGGCGGAGACGGGGCGGGCCAACGGCCCGGCGGCGGCCGCGGCGGCGCCGGCGGCGACGAGCAGGCTTCTTCTCGTGATCACGTTTTCTCCGTCGGTGGGTGGGGTGCGGCCGGTCGGCAGCGTGAAACGCCGGGGATGAACCGGCCCGTGCCGATCCGGTCCCAGACGTTGCTGGTGTCGTACGCGTTGCCGAGGTCGGTCACTACATCGACCGTGCCGGCGTGCTCGCGGCGAAGAGCCCGTCGACCGCGGCGGGGAGGGCGACCGCGAGCAGCCGCAGGGGGACGTGCCGTCAACTGGTCTCCTGTCGAGGGCGAGCGATGATCCGTGACCGCGATCACCGGTTCGGTCGCCCGACTATCAGGGACGACGGCGCCTTCGTCAAGATGTTCATCGATGGAGAGCTGGTCCGCGCTGCGTGTGGCGGTGGTGGCCGCCGAGCCGGTCCGCGGGCGGGAGGGTCGGACGACGCTGTCGAGCTGAGTCGTCTGTGACATCAGGCGCCGTCTGGGCCACCGCGCACCGGCCGGCGGCGAGTCGTCTGCGACATCAGCTCGACAGCGTCGCACGTGCGGATCCTCCGCCGACGGACACCAGGGCGGAGCGTTGGAGTTCGTCGCGAATCCGGATCTCGGTCCGAAGCGCCGGTTGCGCCAGCGGTCACCCGATCAACGTTCTGAGACGAGGCACCAGCCTCATGGCGGAGACATCGGTGCGTGCCCCGGGAGGTTCCGGCAGCGACCGCGGCGAACCCGGCGCCAGCAGCCCGAACGGCAATCGCTGCGACTGACTGTCGGCCGCAGCCGCATGGCGCCGGCCGGAGCCGGCGCCATGGTGGTGGAGCGGCTCCGGTCTACCAGTTGCAGTTGGCGGCCGGGATCCAGCCGTCCTGCCCCGGCGCCTCGGCCCCGTGGCCGTAGTACCAGGTCTGGATGTCACTGCCGCCGTAGATCGAGTGAACGCGGAAGCCTCGCCCGGGGCTCAGGGTGCGTAGCGTGCTGCCCCAGGGCTGGTCGCGCAGCCAGGTGGTCTGGTTGGTCACGCAGATGTCACCAGGGCTGTCGCTGGCGGCGGCCGGCGCGGACACCACCGCCGATCCCGCGGCGACGACGGCCATGACCGCCAGCACGCGTACAACGTTACGCCTCATGCGCTTCCTCTCGATCGGGTGCCTTGCGAGGCATCGACTATGCCCAACGCCTCTGACATGACAAGTCGGGCATCCCGAGCGGTAGGTCCGGGTCCAGCCGATGCGTTGGTGGACGACTTCCCGGCTGCCGGAGGTGGTGCTGATGCGTACCGTATGGAGCCGGCCGCCGGCCCTACCTGCGGGTGCTGCGGCCGGAGCGCCGGGGCTGGGCGCGGGCGACCCACCAGCCGAGCAGGACGATGAGGAGCGTGACCCCGAGCTTGATCGACAGGCTCCAGATCAACGCCGTGCCGTTGCGGTACCAGTCCCACCAGAGAACTCCGCCCAGTGCGAGCAGCACGACGAGCGCCGCTGCGACCAGGCGCAGACCGACCGGCCTGGTCCGGGGCGAGAGCAGGGCGGCGGCCGAGAACCCGGCCAGTAGCAGGAGGACCGCGAGCAGGGCCAGCGCGATCGGCACTGCGGGCACCAGCAGGGATACGGCCAGCAGCACAGCGCCGGCCGCGACGGCGATCTCCACTGCCCGCGTGCCCATCGCGCTGCGGCGGGTGAGCAGGGCCACCATCGCCCAGACGGCGAGTGCGTAGCCGCGGAAGGCGGAGAGCACCACGGCCAGTGGCCTGGTGCGCGCCGTGTCGCCGGCGACGTTGGCGAGGACGGTGGCGGTGTGCGACGTGGTTCGGGCAAAAGTGTCGCTGCCGACGTCACCATCGATGCGTTCGCCGCCGATCTGGGCTGCCTCGTCCCACAGCCGCCACAGATCCTGGGCCGGCATCTCCCGGCCGGCCTTCAGGTCGGCGGCGTCGAAGGACGCCAGCCAGGCGGTGCTCGTCCTGGCCCGATCGGTGCCCTCGGCGCGTACCGCGGCGGCGAGGCCGGGCAGGTCCTCTCTGAGCACCGAGGTCTGGATCGGTCGGGCGATGGCTCTGGTGCAGGCGCTCAACGAGCGGGCGTCCGCGTTGCCGAGGATCTGTTGCGCCTCGCGTTCGCACGCCGCGCGGTCCCGCGCCCACTGGTCGGCCAGCCATCCGCGGTCGGGCGACCGGTCGGGGACCGCGCACCGCTCGAACGCCTCCATCAGCCGGTCCACCGCCTCGGCCTGGGCCGGCCGTGGCCCGGCACAGGTCGCTGATCCGGGTGCCAGCAGACACTGCCGTAGTCGCTCCGGCGCCAGCAGGATCCGGATGAGCTGTTCGACCGCGTCCATTCGGCCGTGCAACCAGTCGTTGAGGCGCCACGAGCCGCGGTAGAAGGCGCCGAAGTGGTGCAGCTGGATGCCGGTCAGCAGGTCCGGGTGCAGCGAGGAGACCTTGGCGAGCTCCACCTCCTGCTCCGGGTCCTGACTGGCGCTGGTGAAGGCGAGCTGTACGACGTCGAGCCGCAACATGTTCCGCAGGACGGTCTCGTCGGCGGACCGCATCGGGACGAGGAACCGGTGGAGTGCGGTGAGCCGCCCCGTCCACTCGCCATCCGGATCGAGCACGTCGTTGCCTGCCTCGCTGACCGTCCGCAGGGCGGGGGCGACCTCGTGAAGGCTCCGGGCCAGTTCGAGCGCCTGCCGGTGAAGTCGGGCTCGTCGCACGCCGTCACCGGGGACGGGCAGGGCGTCCCACGCCGTCAACGCGGCGGCGAGCCAGCGTTCGAGCTCGGGCAGGTTGTCGGCCGTCCGGTTCAGCGAGCCCCGGCGCCTGGGCATCGGATCGATGCCGTACCGCGCCGGTCCCGTTGGCGCGGCCGACCAGTAGCGGTTGAGGTCGGTGCGGTCTGCGTGGATCTCCTCCAGGGTGGCGGCTGCCTGTTCGCGGCAGCGCACGATCCTCGTTCGCTCCGGCGTACCGAGGTGGGCCAGCCACACCGATCGTTTGAGCAGGTCGACGGTCATGTCTGCCAGGCGCTGGACGGTGGTCTGTCCCCAGTCCCAGCCGGCTCCGGTTCTCCCGAGCGCTTCCGCGAGGGGGCCCTCGGGGACGAACGACATCCGTTGTCGCCGAAGCGCGGCGAGCAGTTCGTGCCCGCTCCACTGCTCGGCGGGTCGGCCGCGCTGTCCCATCGCCAGCAGGGGAGCGATCGTGGTGGCCGCGTTCTCGACGCGCACCTCCAGGTACGCCGGCCACGCCCCGTCGGAAAGCTGCTCGGCGACGCCGATCATCGCCGTCGCGAACCGGTCCCGGGCCCGGCGGCGCATCCGCACCGTGGTGTTGCGGCCGCGGATCTCGGTGAGTTCCCGGGAGACGGAGTCGGTGGCCCGCAGTCGGGTGAGGACTCCGAGCAGCACCTCGCGGGCCGACGGGAGCGGCATCCCCGGGCCGGCGGCGTCCGCATGCGGGGCTGCCGGCGAGTCGGCCGCGGGGGAGGGACAGAGCTGCTCGCCCGGATCCGGGGCGACGTACGCGAGAACCCGGCGCACCTGGAAGCCGGCGGTCTGCCGGTACACCGCCTCCAGGGCTGGGCGGATCGGCTTGTTGAGCAGCACTCCGCCGTCCACCACGTGCTGCGCGTCGCGGAAGTTCGATCGACCCGCCGCGGACTCCCACCGCAGGTCGCTGCCGGGATCTCCGGGGCGCACCCGTACGAAGTGCGGCTCGAAGGCACCCGGGAACGACGACGTGCACCGCGCCGCGGCGGCCAACTCGTCGAGCACGGCGTCGGCGGCGAGGTCACCACTGACCGGTCGGCCGTCGCGGTAGCCGGCCCGGAGGTCGGCGAACCGGAAGGTGGCGTCGTGATCGGTCTCGGTGATCCCGACACCCAGGTCGTCGGTGAACGTCGTGGACCTGCCCTGCCAGAGCGTCCCGGTCAGCACCAGCTCGATCGGCACCCGTTCATCGTCGGTCCGGGCCGAAGGCGATCCGGTGGTCGAGACGACCTTCTCCAGCGCGTCCCGCACCTTCGGAAGGAAGTAGTCGTCCCCCTTCAGCAAGGATCGTGGACGGCGCGTCAACGGGTCGCGCAACAACCGGTCCAGGCTGCCGTGCTCGTGCCACAGGTCCCGCATGACGGACAGGTCCCCGCCCCTGGCCAGGCCAAGCGCGAGGAAGGCGCCGTTGAGACCGCCCGCCGAGGTGCCCGAGATGACATCGACGCGAACGTCCGCCCGGAGCAGATCCAGCAGCGACGCGTACGGCGACTCCGGGTCCGTGCGTGCCGCGGCCAGGCGGGAGACCTCGAGGGTGACGCCGCTGATCCACACCGCCAGGCTGACTCCACCAGTCATCACCACGGCAAGGCGGATGTCCTGCCGGTCGGCTCTGTCGCTGGAGGACGCCGGCCGCGGCGGCTCCTGGTCCTCGCCAGTCTGCGCCACTGCTACCCGGCGGTGAGGGCAGGCGAGGGCATGATCGCTTGGGTGGATCGTCCGTACATGTCCGACATGGTATGTCGGGTCGGCGGTTCCGCGAAGCACGACCACGTATCCGGATTTGGGTCGGGCTCGTTGGTCGTGCCATCGGATGTCGTCGAGGGCGCACGCCTCGGCTCATGCGTCGGAACAGGAATGGTGGCCTGACGTGGGGCGTGGCACGTGCACCAGGGGCTGACGAGTGCGCAGGTCGCTGAACGGGTCGCGAAGGGCTCGGTCAACACGACCGCCCGCCGGAGCAGCCGCACGTTCGGCCAGATCCTGCGCGCCAATCTGCTGACGCGGTTCAACGCGATCATCGCGGTGCTCTGCGGTCTGATCCTGGTCTTCGGCCAGCCGGTCGACGCGCTCTTCGGCTCGGTGATCGTGGTCAACAGCGCAGTCGGCGTGATCCAGGAACTGCGGGCGAAGCGGACCCTGGACCGGCTCACCCTGCTCACCGAGGCGCCGGTGCGTGTCCTGCGCGACGGCCGTGAGGTTTCGATCCGGCCGGGTGAGGTGGTCGTCGACGACCTCGTACTGCTGGGGCCCGGGGAGAAGGTGCCGGTGGACGGGGCGGTCCGGGAGGCCGACGGGGTCGAGATCGACGAGTCGCTGTTGACCGGCGAGGCGGACCCGGTCGAGAAGCGGCGCGGCGACAAGGTCCAGTCGGGCACCTTCGTGGCCGCGGGCAGCTGCCTGCTCGCGGCGACCGGGGTCGGCGAGAAGGCGTACGCGGCTCGGCTTGCCGCCGAGGCCAGCCGCTTCGAGTTGACGGACTCCGAACTCATGACGGCCATCAACCGGTTGCTCCGGCTGGTCACCTGGATCATCGTGCCGATCGGCGGGCTGCTGGTCGTGCGGCTGTTCACCAGCGGGGCCAGCGTCTCCGACGCCGTGGTGGGCAGCGTTGCGGGAGTCGTACCGATGATCCCCGAAGGGCTCGTGCTGATGACGAGCGTCGCTTTCGCGGTGGGTGTGATCCGGCTCGGCCGGCGCCGGTGCCTCGTACAGGAACTGCCGGCGGTGGAGGTGCTGGCCCGCGTCGACACGCTCTGCATCGACAAGACCGGCACGCTCACCGAGCCCGGCATGGCATTGCGCGAGGTGCGGCCGTACGACGGCGTTTCCCCCGGTGTCGCGCGGGCGGCGCTCGCGGCGCTCGCCCGCGCGGAGGCGAAGCCCAACCAGACCATGCGGGCCATCGGAGACAGCCTCTCCGCCGACGGCTGGCACGCGGCCGAGACCGTGCCGTTCTCCTCGGCACGCAAGTTCTCGGGCGCGTCCTTCCCGGAGCACGGCACCTGGCTCGTCGGTGCGCCCGACGTGCTGCTGCCCGACGACGACCCGGCCCGACGCGAGGCCCAGGATCTCGCCGCGACGGGTCGACGGGTGCTGGCCCTCGTGCGGTCGGCCACGCTGGCCAGCCGCGACCGCAGGACCGCCGCCCTCGTCGTTCTCGAACAGCGGATACGGGCCGACGCCCCGGACATGATCCGGTACTTCGCCGCCCAGGGCGTCGACGTCAAGGTGATCTCCGGCGACGACCCGGCCGCGGTGGGCGCGATCGCGCGGCAGGTCGGCATCCCGTCGGCTGATGCGCCAGCCGACGCGCGCTCGCTGCCGCAGGAGCCGGACGCGCTCGCCGACGCCGTCGCCGGCCACACCGTCTTCGGCCGGGCGACACCGCAACGGAAGCGGGAGTTCGTGGCCGCCCTGCACGCGCGGGGTCGCACCGTGGCGATGACGGGCGACGGGGTCAACGACGCGCTCGCGCTCAAGGACTCCGACCTGGGCGTCGCCATGGGCTCCGGTAGCCCTGCCACCCGGGCGGTCGCGCAGGTGGTCCTCCTCGGCGACAACTTCACCGCGCTGCCGCACGTGCTCGCCGAGGGACGCCGGGTGCTGGCCAACATCGAACATGTCGCGAACCTGTTCCTCACCAAGACCGTGTACGCGGCGCTGCTCGCGCTGCTCGTAGGCATCGCCCAGGTGCCGTTTCCGTTCCTGCCCCGGCACATCACCCTCGTCGGGACCCTGACGATCGGCGTGCCCGGCTTCTTCCTCGCGCTCGCCCCGAACAGCGGACGGGCGCGACCGGGTTTCGTTCCCCGCGTCCTGCGGTTCGCCGTTCCCGCCGGTGCCGTGGCCGCTTCGATGACGTTCGCCGCGTACGCCGTCGCGCGGTCGAACACGGCGTCGAGCCTGCGGGCGGACCGCTCCACTGCCACGCTCACCCTGTTCCTCGTCGCGTTCGCGGCGCTCGTCGTCATCGCCCGGCCGTACACCCGGTGGCGGCTTGGCCTGTTGGCGGTGATGGCCGGCTGCTTCGCGGCCGTGGCCGTGCTGCCCGGAACGCGGCAGGTCGCCGACCTCACCTTTCCCGAACCGCGCGACACCCTCGCCGGGCTGGGACTCGCCGTGCTCGGCGCCGCCGTCCTCGTCGTGCTGCTGCGGCTCGACCGCTGGCTGACGAGGGTCGGCTGAGCGAACTGCCTTCCGACGTCCAAGGACGAGGCCAGCCAGGGCGGTCCGGGCAGGCGCGGAGAGGAACGCGGGTGCTCAGGCGGCGGGGTGCGCGAGCGTCACGGCGATCGCCGGTCCGAATGCGACGCTGAGCAGGTAGGCGAGGTTGAACAGACCCAGGGCCTCGGCCCGACGCGAGGCGGCTACCACTCCGGTCGCCTGCAGGGCGAGTGCGCCCTGGCCGGTCGCGGCGGCCAGCGAGCCGAGCGTCATCGCCGCGAGCAGCAGCGGTACGGCGGTGGTGACCGCCGCCAGCAGCGACGCGGCGGCGCCGGTGACGAGCAACGCGGCGGCCGCGACGCGGCGGGGCACCCGCACGGACGCCGCGACGAGGAACCCGGAACAGAAGCCGCCGAGCAGGTACGGCGCCAGCAGAACGAGCCCGCTGCGGGTGCCGTCCCATCCCGCGTGCTCCCGCAGCAGGTCCGGCGCGGCGTAGAGCAGGGCGAAGTTCACCACCCCCAGCACGAAGGCCGACGCGCACGCCGCGAGGAACCGGCCGTTGCGTGCCACCACGGCGGGCAGGAAGCCCTCCGGACGGATCTTTATCCAGGCCACCAGCGCGAGCAGCAGCGCGACGGTGACCGGGGCGGCCACCAGCGGACGGTGCGGAATGAGGACGGCCGCGGTGACCAGCAAGGACAACAGAACCATGCCGAGGGGGTCGAACGACGCCGGCGCCGCGTCCGGCGAGGTGGTGCCGCGGCAAGCGGCGGGCACCGCGAGCACCGCCAGCAGCGGCAACGCCAGCGCCGCCTGCCACGAGAAGAGGTCGGCGACCAGCGCGCCGGTCAGCGGGCCGGTGGCCCCGACGACCGCCAGCGACGCGGTGACCACCCCCATCTGCCGGGCCGAGTCGGCCAGCTTCATCGCCGTCACGGTGAGGCCGGCGGACCCCAGTGCCTGCACCGCCGCGCCGGCCACCAACGCCGGCACGCTCGGCACCAGCACGAGCAGGAGCGTCCCCGCGCCCAGCAGCACGGCCGAGACGGTCAGGACCGCCCGCACGCCGCTCCGGGCCAGCAGCGCCGCCAACAGCGGCGTCCCCAACGCGATCCCCCAGCCGAAGGCCGTCACGCCGGCGGCCGCGGCCTGTTCGTCGGTACGCGTCGCGCGCGCCACGTCGTCGAGGATCAGGGCCGGTGCGGCGATCCCGTACGACAGCGGGCCGGCCAGCAGGGCGAGCCAGGGTGTGGCCATCCGCGCTGGTGCGAACGGCCGGTGACCGTGAGCGGCCCGGGGCTCTTGCAGACGATCCATCTCATTCCTCCGGTGTCGGCTCGGATCAGCCTGCCCGGGGTCGCTCACCACCGGCTGACGGCCGGCTGACGTACGCGTCGGAGCCGCGACCCGGTGGGCGGACCGACGGCCGACGGACGTTCGCGGGGCGGGACGGTCGACTGGCTAGTGTGAAAGTCGTGATGTTCGGGGTGCTGGGCGAGATCGCGGTCTGGACGTCGGACGGCAGGCCCGTCACCGTGCCCGGCCTGAAGGTTCGTGCTCTCCTGGCTGACCTGCTGGTGCACGAGGGACGCCCGGTCTCCGCCGACCGGCTGATCGAGGATCTCTGGGGTGACGAGGCGCCGGGCAAGGCGCTGGGGGCACTGCAGACCAAGGTGTCGCAGTTGCGCCGCGCGCTGGGGGCGGGTGAGGCGGGTGGCCGCGCGCTGGTCGAGTCCGGCGATGCCGGCTACCGGCTGCGGGCGTCGTCGGAGTCGGTCGACGCCGGTCGCTTCGCCGCGCTGGTGGCGCGTTCGCGCGCGCAGCGGGAGCCGGCGGGGCGGGCGGCGACGCTGACGGAAGCCCTGTCGCTGTGGCGCGGTTCCCCGTACGCCGACTTCAGGGACGAGCGGTTCGTGCGCCAGACGGCCGAGCGGCTCGACGAACAGCGCCTGGCCGCGCTGGAGGACCTGGCCGAGGCCCGGCTCGATCTCGGTGAGCACCACCTGCTCGCCGGTGAGCTGGCCGACCTGGTCGCACGCCACCCGTGGCGTGAGCGGCTACGGGCCGCGCACCTGCGCGCCCTGTACGGCTCGGGACGGCAGCGTGAGGCCCTGTCCGCGTACGAGCAGTTCCGTCGGCAGGTGCGCGACGAACTCGGCATCGATCCCGGCCAGGAGTTGGCCGAGCTGCATCGGGCGATCCTGCGCCAGGACCCCGCCCTGCGGCCGCCGGCACCGCCGTCGACTCCGGCCCGAACCAACCTGCCGGCCCCTGTGTCACCCGGTCCGTACGGCGGACTGATCGGGCGTGAGACGGCCGTCGAGGCGGTACGGGAGCGGCTCACGAGCGAGCGGCTGGTGACCCTGACCGGGATGGGCGGGGTGGGGAAGAGCCGGTTGGCACTCGAGGCCGCCCGGGTGCTGGCCGACACGTTCCCCGCCGGGGTGTGGCTCGTCGAGCTGGCCGGCCAGCCGCACTGCGGCGGCCAGGCGACCTGCACCGAGCTCGTCGAGATGGTGGCGGCGACCCTGGAGATCCGGGACGACAGCCCGCCCGGCCTGCCCGGTGAGCGACCACGCGAGCCGATGGACCGGCTGGTCGCCGCGCTGCGGGACCGGCGGATGCTGCTGCTGCTCGACAACTGCGAACACGTGGTGGCGCCGATCGCTGAACTGACCGAGAGCCTGCTCGGCGCCGCGGCCGACCTGCGCATCCTGGCGACGAGCCGCGAACCGCTCGGGATCCCCGGCGAGGTCGTCCTTCCGGTGCCGCCGCTGGCCCTGCCGGAACCGGGAGCCACCGCCGAGCAGATCGCCGACGCCCCGGCGGTCCGGCTCTTCGCAGCCCGCGCCCGCGCCACCGAGCCGGGGTTCACCGTCGACGCGCGGAACACGGACACGATCGCCACCATCTGCCGGCGCCTCGACGGCGTACCGCTGGCGCTGGAACTGGCCGCGTCCCGGCTGCCCGTGCTCGACCCGGGCGAGCTGGCGGCGCGGCTCGACGACCGTTTCCGGCTGCTGTCGTCCGGCCGGCGCACCGCGCCCGCGCGTCAGCAGGGACTGCGCGCGATGATCGACTGGAGCTGGGAGTTGCTGTCGCCTCCCGAACGCGCGGTGCTGCGCCGGCTGGCGGTCTTCGCCGACGGCGCCACCCTGGCTGCCGCCGAGCAGGTGTGCCCGGGCGGGCAGGTGGCGTCGGACGAGGTCCTCGACGTGCTGGCCCGCCTGATCGACCGCTCGCTGGTCATGGTGCGGCACGGCGAGAGCCCGCGACGCTACCGGCTGCCGGAGACGGTGGCCGCCTACGGTCTCGAACAGCTCGACAGCGCCGGCGAACTGCGCGCGACCCGTCGCCGCCACGCCGCGTGTTTCGCGCGTCTCGCCGAGCAGGCCGCAGGGCGGCTACGTGGGCGCGAGCAGAGTCGCGCGCTGCGCGAACTCGACGCCGAGAACGCGAACCTGCGGGCGGCACTCGACGTCGCCGCCACCGACGGTCAGGCCCGCGTGGGCTTGGCGCTCGCCACCTCGTTGTGCTGGTACCGGCTGCTGCGGGGCCGGTTCGGGGAGATGAGCCGGTCCCTGCGGACGGCGTTGGACATCGTCGGGGGCAGCGCGGACGACGTCGCACCGGACGCCCTGCGGCGACACGCGGACATGTGGCTGACCGCCCTCGCCACCCGCGACGGTGATCCGACCGCTCCCCGGCAGCGGATCCTGGAGCGCTACCGGGACGCCGACGGGCCGGAGAAGGCGTTCGCGCAGTGGTTGTTCGCCTCCATGATGCTCGGCTCCGGAGATCCGGGGGAGGCCGCCGACCTGGTCGACGCGGCGCTGGCGGCGTTCCGTGCCGACGGGGACCAGTGGGGCATCGCGGCCGCCTGCGCCACCCGGGCGGACCTCGTGCTCGTACACCGCAGCGACCTGCCCGCCGCGCAGCGTGACTGCGAGACCAGCCGGTCGCTGTTCGGTCAGCTGGGCGACCGCTGGGGGCAGGTGCATCCGACGAGCCTGTTGGGGACCCTGGCCGAGATCCACGGCGACTACGACCTGGCCGCCGCGCACTACCGGGAGGCGCTGCGCACCGCCGAGCACCTGCGGCTGTGGACGTCGGTGTCCCGGCAGCTGGCCTGCATCGGTCGGCTCGCCCTGCTGCGCGGCGACCTCGACGAGGCCGCCGCCAGCCACGACCGCGCGCTACAGGTCGCGCGGGAACAGTCGAGCCGATCCGCCGCCGCCTTCGCCGGCACGGGCCTGGCGATGATCGCGCGACGGCGGGGCGACCTCGACGCCGCCGAGGCCCAGCAGCACGACCTGCTCGACTGGAACCGGCACGCCGGCTACCTGCCAGGCTGCGCGCTCGCGCTGGCCGAGTTGGGGTTCATCGCGGAGCACCGCGGCGACGCCGTCCTCGCCGAGCGCCGACACCGTGAGTCGCTCGACGCGGCGCGCGCCGCCGGAGACCACCGGGCGGTCGCCCTGGCCCTCGAGGGACTGGCCGGGGCCACCAGCCTCGGCGGTGACCAGCGCCGTGCCGCGCGGCTGCTCGGCGCGGCCCGCACGCTGCGCGAGGTCGCCGGAGCGCCGCTGCCCCCAGGCGAACGGCACGACGTCCAGCGCGTGACCGGCCGCCTCCGGGATGCGCTCGGCGGCGGGGAACTCGCTGCCGAGATGAGCCGTGGCGCACAGCTCGACCTCGACGACGCGGCGCTCAGCGGCCTCGGTCAGGGGACGGTCAGCAGACGGTAAGCCTGCCCGGCACGGTTGACCGAGAACCGAGCCGACCAGGAGGCAACCGTGCAGACCGATGCCAGGATCGCCGTCATCTACTACTCCGCCACGGGCACCGTGCACCGGCTCGCGCAGGCGTTCGTCGACGGAGCGGCCGACGCCGGCGCGGAGGTCCGCCTGCGCCGGGTGGCGGAGTTGGCGCCGGAGCAGGTCGTCGTCGCCAAACCGCAGTGGCGGGCTCACCTGGACGCCACCGCCGACATCCCGCTCGCCACCCTCGACGACCTCCGGTGGGCCGACGGGTACGCCTTCGGCACGCCGACCCGGTTCGGGAACGTCTGCTCCCAGCTGCGCCAGTTCCTCGACACCACGACCGCCCCGTGGCAGGCGGAGGAACTGGCCGACAAGCCGGCGACCGGCTTCACCGCCACCTACGAGGAACACGGTGGGCAGGAGGCGACCCTGCTCAGCCTCTACCAGACCTTCCACCACTGGGGGTCGGTCATCCTGCCCACCGGCTACCTGAACTACGACACCGCGCACGCCGCCGGCGGAAACCCGTACGGCGTCAGCCTCGTGGAGAGCCGCGCCGGCGGGGATCCCGGGTACGCCCGGGCCGTCCTCGATACGGCCCGCTTCCAGGGCGCGCGCCTCACCCGCATGGCAGCCGCCGTCGCCGCCGTCCGCGCGGAGCGCCGGCCCGGGTAGCAGCCCGACGACGGGAGCAGTACGGCGTGCGGACGACATCGTGCGTAGCCGCGTCCGCGGCGAGCACTCCGCCACCTGACGCACCAGGACCACCTGGATGAAGGACGAGAGGAAATCATGCTGACAACGACCACAGCCGATCCGACCAACCGGGCCAGCCAGGTCACCGTGCTCGGCCTCGGTGACATGGGATCGGCGATCGCCAGGACGTTCCTCGACCGCGGACACCGCACGACGGTCTGGAACCGGACCGCGAGCAAGGCCCTGCCGCTGGTCGACGCCGGCGCCACGGCCGCCGCGACCGCCGCGGAGGCGGCGGCCGCGAGTCCGCTCGTCGTGGTGTGTCTGCTCGACGGCGCAGCGGTCGACGAGGTGCTCGGTTCCGTGGACGCCGCAGTCGCGGGCAAGGTCCTGGTGAACCTGACGAGCGGCTCTCCTCAGCAGGCCCGGGCCAACGATCGCTGGGCGAGAGCGCGCGGCGCCGAGTACCTCGACGGCAAGATCATGGGAGACCCGCCCTACGTCGGTACGCCGCACGTCATGTTCCCGTACAGCGGTTCCCGCACCGCCTTCGAGGCGCACGGGCCGATGCTGCGGGAGTTGGGCACCGTCGTCTACCACGGGGAGGAGGCCGGCTCGGCCGCCGTGGAGTTCATGGCGCAGGTCGCGATGGGCTACGAGATCCTCATCGGGTTCCTGCACACGCTCAGGCTGGTGCAGGCGGAAGGGGTCGACGTGGCGGAGTTCGCGGAGCGTGTCGCCAACAACGTGGCCGCGCTGGCACCGCTGTTGACCTCGATCGGCAACGCGGTCAGGGCCGGCGACTACCCGCCGGATCTCGGCCCGCTCAACGTCCAGGCCGCGCTGATGGACGACCTGATCAGCCATCGGGAGTCCATCGGCGTGGAGGCCGTGCGGATGCGGGAGGTCGAGGGCCTGATGGACCGCCGGATCGCTGACGGCTTCGGCGCTCAGGGATTCTCGAGCCTGTTCGAGCTGTTGGCGAAGGCCTGACGGCGGTTCCCCAGCGCCCGGGGAGCCGCCACGGCCCGCCGTGTCGTTCCACGTGGGGCGTGCGTCCACGGCCTGGGCGGGGGCATCCTGACGCCGGGCTGGGGTGAGGTCTCCGGTAAGGGCTGTTCGGCGGGAACAGGCCCGAACCGGAGACCTCGCGGCTACGCCTTGGCGCCGGCCTTCTTGGCGGTGGCGGACTGGCCGACCGCCTGGGTGAACACCGGGAGGTAGCCGAGGGACTGCCCGGTCGCCATCGGGTGGTACGAGTTCGACAGGTTCAGGATGTCGACGGAGTGGATCCACTTGTTACCGCTGCAGATCTGGTGTCCGACGAAGATGCTGCGTACGTCGGCGAAGGTGAACCCGGCGCGGGCCGCGGCGGCGGCGATCAGGTTGTCGGCCAGGTTGATGCCCTCGTTGACCTTCGCGCGGGCCGCCTCGCCGATTCCGAGGCAGACCGTGCCGAGCTGGTAGAAGACCGGGTAGCTCAGCACCACGACCTTCGCGTTCGGGGCCTTGCTGCGGATCGCGGCGTAGGCCCGGTCGAGCAGGCCGGGGAGGTTCGCCCGGGCCTGCACCTGGGCCGCGTCCACCGCGGCGATGCAGGCGCTGGAGCCCTGGAGGGCGCAGGTGCTCATGATGGTGCCGAACCCGGCGTCGTTGCCGCCGATGGTGATGCTGACCAGGGTGGTCTGTGCACTGAGCGCGGCGACCTGCGAGTTGATCACATCGGTCGTCTTGGCGCCCCCGCAGGCCACCGACTTGTAGGAGGCCGGCGCGTTGGCCGCCGCCCAGAGGGCGGAGAACGCCTTGGTGCTGCGCTTGCAGGCGCCGCTCTCCGAGGTGTAGCTGCCGGCGCCGACACCTGAGGCGTACGAGTCCCCGAGCGCCACGTAGTGATGGCCGGCGGCCTGCGCCGGGCTGGCCAGCCCAAGTACCGCGAGTGTCGCGGAGAGGACGCCTGCGAGCAGGCTCAGCGTTCGGGTTCTGGTCATGTACCCCTCCAAGGTCCACCGGTTGGTGAACGATTAATAGCACTACATCGATGTTTAGGGATAGGTGCAGATCGAATCGATGTGGTGATCGGGTGGAACTAAGGGGTGGCTCGGCGCGGGGCCGGGCCCGCCCGGCCCATGACGCCGGATCCGGTGGCCCGGCCGTCGGTGCCGCGATGGAGCCGGGGGAGGCGTCGCGGTGCGCGGCGCCAGCCCGATGGTCGTCGACCGACACCGGTTTTTTCGATGTTGCGGCCGCGTCCCGCCATCCGGTCGTGGTGAGTGGTGGGAGCCGACGGGTGGGTCGCGGGCGGGGCTTGCTGACCTGCCAAGTCGCGGCGAATAGCGACTAATCGCCGCAGGCGCCACTCGTCGGGCTCTCCGGACCCAAGGTATGAGAAGTGGCCGAGTCAGGCCAACCGTCACTCTTGCAATCAATATGAGATCTATGAATAGATCGAACGCCTCCGGTCGGGTGAGCCTCACCAACCGATCGGGTGCCCGGGGCTACCTGACAGGCAGCCCGTGCTCAGCTCCATGGAGGTACCACATGCGACACTCCGGGTCTTCGATGCGCCGCATCACCGCACTGTCGGTGGCCGGCGCGCTGGTCGTCGGCACCTTGACCAGCAGTCCCGCCCAGGCAGCACCCGCGACGCCCGCTTCCCCCGACCAGGCCACCGCGCTCGCCGCCGCACTCGGCGACCGCTCCGGCGGGGCGTACGCCGGAGCCGACGGCGCCATGGTCGTCACCGTGACCGACGACGCCGCTGCCCGCAAGGTCCGCGCGGCCGGCGCGACCCCGAAGCTCGTCGCCCGAGGTGCGAAGGACCTCGCCCGGGCCACCGCCGCGCTGGACAGCGCCGCGCGGGTGCCCGGCACCGCCTGGTGGACCGACCCGGCGACCAACCAGGTCGTGGTCTCCGTCGACAGCACGGTCACCGGCGCGAAGCTGGACCGCGTCGAGGCCGTCGCGGCGCGGCTCGGCGGTACCGTCCGCATCCAGCGGGAGGCCGGCACCCTCAGCACCCGGGCTGCCGGTGGCGAGGCCATCTACGCCGAGGGCGGCGGTCGCTGCTCGCTCGGCTTCAACGTCCGCAGCGGCGACACCCACTACTTCCTCACCGCCGGGCACTGCACCGACATCACCGCCAACTGGTACGCCGACTCCGCGCAGGGCAACCTGCTCGGCACCGGCGGCACCGGCAGCTTCCCCGGTAACGACTACGGCATCGTGCAGCACACCAACCCGGCCGCCGCCGACGGCAGCGTCTACCTCTACGACGGCACCACCCGCGACATCACCGGCGCGGCCGACGCCTTCGTCGGGCAGTCGGTACAGCGCTCCGGCAGCACCACCGGCCTGCACGGCGGCGCGGTCGAGGCCACCAACGCCACGGTGAACTACGCCGAGGGCAGCGTCAGCGGGCTGATCCGCACCACGGTCTGCGCCGAGCCGGGCGACAGCGGCGGCGCGCTCTTCAGTGGAAGTACCGCCCTGGGCCTGACCTCGGGTGGCAGCGGCAACTGCTCCTCCGGCGGAACCACCTACTTCCAGCCGGTCACCGAGGCGCTGAGCGTATACGGAGTGGAGATCGTCTGACAGGCGCCACAGCAGCGGGGCCGCCGGACACCGGCGGCCCCGCTGCTGTTCTCAGGCCGCCGATCCGGCCGACGGGTGCGGCTGGAACGGGAAGCGGCCGCGGCGCCACTGCCAGTGGCGGCCGGCCTTCAGGTGGTCGACGACCGCGCGCTGGAGCACGGTGTGGCGCGGCAGTTCGTCGAGCGGCGTGGTCAGGGTGCGGAACACGAACCGCAGCACCTCGACGTCGGCGTCCAGCCCCTCCGGATCCGGATCCTCGTGGGGCTCCAGCTCGAACCTCCGCTGGAACCGGGCGATGTGGGAGTCCTCGGGCAGGTATTCCAGCAACTGCGGATCCAGCAGCCACGAGCCGCAGGAGAACGCCGTGTGACGCTCGTCGGGGAAGTGGCGCGGGAAGAACGCCCGGGCCTCGTCGAGCGACGCCGTGACCGACTCCGGGGTCAGCGGCCCCGACTCGGGGATGTGCAGGGCGATGCCGGTGTCGCCGCGCTGGTGTTGCAGCCGGCCCAGCTCGTAGAGGCCGCCGCGGGCGTGCAGGGTCAGCCAGCTCTGCATGACCGGCCAGCCCTCGCGGCGCATCCGCCGGTCGATCGCGAGGTTGCGGCCCAGGTCCGCGAGGGTCGCCCACGACACGGCGTCGGCGATGCCGTGGTCGCGGTGGTATCCCCTGACGACGTCGACCAGGGCCAGGTACGCGTACACGTAGAGATGCTGCCAGGCGGGGCCCCGCTCGCGCGGCAGCGCCGGACCGGGCGGCAGCCAGCCGTGGCCCCCGAGATCGGCGCGGACCAGGGCGATCGACCGGTCGAGCAGCCAGCGCAGCTCCGGCGTCCACAGCGGAGAGTCGGGGTCGGGCCAGCCCGCCATGATCTCGGCGGCGTCGTCCGGCCGCACCGCGAGCCGGTCGAGGAGCGCGGGCGCGTCGGCCCTGGCGGGCAGCGGCGCCGACGGCCGGTCGCCGGCGAGCCGGTGCAGGCGGTCGATGTCCTCGACGGGTACGCCGAGCCGGGCGGCGGTGTCGTCCAGATCCACGCGGACGACCCTACCGGCCGGTCGGCGTCCTCCCCGGCCCGTGCCGCTCGGGCCGGGCGGCGCGCGTCCGCAGTGCCCGCGCGCCGGGCCGGAACTGTCACCACCCGGTGACAGCAATCGACCTTGTCATATATTTACAGAACCGTATACCGTGCCGTTGGTAAGTTCCGGACCCGGACGAAGGGCGGGCGCATGGCAGCCAGTGGGGCGCCGGTGACGCATCGGGCGATCGACCAGGGTCGGTTCATGCTCGATGGCTCACTCGACCTCAGCGCACCGTTCACCTCGGTGGCCGACGTGACCATCGGCGGCCGACTGCACGAGTTCACGGCCGGCTCGGTCGGGCTCGCGGACGACGTGGCCCGGACGCTCGGCGTCGAGACGTTCGACGAGGAACTCACCTACCAGGGCGGCACGCTGGCGACCGCGCGCATCCGGTCCTACGACCCGCAGATCCAGTTGGCCGAGGAGCGGCTCGTGGCGGTCTGGCGGGGACGGCGACACTGCTTCTTCACCGAGATGTACGGCGCGTCGACCACCGATCTGCTCGGGGCGTTGCGGACCCTGCGCGTCGAGGAGCACGACGACGGGCTGGCCCTGCGCCCGGCCTCGAAGACCGGGGCCGAGTTCGCCGAACCCGCCACCGTCCTCAAGGAGATCCCCGGGCTCGGCCTGCTGGAGATCGCACCGCTCACCAAGCAGCGTGCCGGACAGCTGCCATCCTGGCGCGGCCTGCAGACGCGGGCGGGCGAGCTCTTCCGGGACGTCCTGCCCGACGGGCAGCCCTACTTCGTGCTGGCCGCGGCGGACGCCTGGCTCAGCCTGGTGCCGTTCGGCGACACGGCCGTGGAGCAGGTGCCCACCCTGGTCGACCGGCTCCGCGTCCAGACGGTCCGGTAGGTCGGGATGTCCGGGCTGCTGGCGGGCGTGGCCACGTACACCGTCCTGTTCACCCTGCTCGTCAGCACCGCCGAGCACCTGTCACGGCCGGCGGCGCTCGCCCGGGCCCTGGCCGCGCACCGGGTGCTTCCGGCTCCGGTCGCGGTCGCCGTCGTCGCCATCGCCGGCGAAGGACTGCTCGCCGGTGCCGGGATCGTGGCGCTGCTCCACCCCGCCGGCGAGCGCCTGCTCGTCGCCGTCCTCGTCGGCAGCGGCGCGCTACTCGCCCTCTACGCCGGCTACGGCCTGTACGTGCGGTCGACCGGGCGCGCCGGATCGTGCGGATGCTCCCGGGTGGAACTGCCGATGACCGGTTGGGTGGTGGCACGGGCGGCGATCCTCGCCGGGCTGGCACTGCTCGCGCTGTCGCTGTCCGGCTCGATCGTCGCGCCGGACCGGGCCGACGCCGCACTCGCCGTCGTGCTGCTGGCCGCCGCCACGTTCACCACGCTGCTGTGGCACCTGCCCGCCGCGATGTACGAGCCGGCGACGGCGACAGCCGGGCGGCGCACGACCCGCCGGTCCATCGGCACGACAGAGGGAGGCCTTGCCGGATGAGCTTCCAGACCAGCGCACTGATCCTGAGCTGGATCGCGATCCTCCTGCTGGCCTTCACGGTCTCGGGACTGGTACGCCAGGTGCACGCGCTGTCGAGCGGGGCGGTTCAGCGCCGTCCCGAGTCGGTCGGTCTGCGGCCGGGCGCACCAGCCCCCGGATTCGCCCGGCTGGCGCCGGCGGCCCCGACGGTTCCGCTGGTGCTGCTCTTCCTGGAGCCCGACTGCGGGACGTGCACCGAGGTGCTGGCCGAGGCGGGCGAGCACGCCCGTCCCGGCCTGGAGTTCCGGGTCCTCTACCGGGAGGACCCCCCGGCGCGGGCGGCGGAGCTCCCGATCACCGTGCTCGGTGGGCAGGCGGAACTGTTCGAGCGGTACGACGCCCTCGCCACGCCGTTCGCCACCGTCGTCGACGCGGCCGGGCGGGTGCTCCGCGCCGAGCCGATCGGCTCCCGGGCGGCACTGCACCGCCTGCTCGACGAAGTCGACAGCCGACCCGGCGGCCCCGCACCGGCGGTCGCCACGAATCAGGGAGATCGGGCATGACCGGTATCGACACGGTGCCCTGGTTGCGCGGGGACGACCCGGGGACCGGGGCCGCCGTCCGGCGGGTGCCGGTGCAGCCGGGCGGCCGGCGCGCGGGTTGGGCGCTGTCGCGACGCACCCTGCTCCGGGCGGGCACCGCGGTGGGGATGGCCGCGCTCAGCGTGTTCCCGGCGGCCCGCCGCGCGTACGCCGACGGCTACACGATCTATGCCGGGTGTCCGACGTACGCCAGCGACCACAACTGCTCACCGGGGTGCGGCCCGAGCACGATCTTCGCCGACTCCTGCAACACCAGCGGGACGTACGCCGGATTCCACAAGAACGACGGCGTCACCTGGATCCTGCGGCCCAACCAGTGCTACGGCGGCACCTACGACGGCTGGCTGTGGGCCTACAACGGGGCGTGCGGCGCCTGCGCCTGCTCGGTCGAACGCCGGTGCCACGACGGGTACAAGAAGACCAGCTCGGGCTGGGTGAAGTCGATCTGCCGCTGGAACACCAAGTGCGGATGCCTGGGCGCGGCCACCTGGCCCACCACCCAGCGGAGCAACACGGGGGTGAACGTCTACACCGTGCAGCACCTGCTGACCGCCCGCGGGCACGCGACCGAGATCGACGGGATCTTCGGTGGCGACACGGAGGCGAAGGTGAAGAGCTTCCAGGCGGCGGCCGGCCTCGGGGCCACCGGTGTCGTCAACGCGACCACCTGGCCGAAGCTCGTGAGCACGGTCCGCTCCGGGAACAGCGGCCACGCCGTCAGCGCGGTGCAGCGCCAGCTGAACAGGCGCGGCTACGCGCTGGTGGTCGACGGGGCCTTCGGCCCGGCCACAGACAGTGCGGCGCGCGACTTCCAGCGGCAGAACGGGCTCACGGTCGACGGGGTCGTCGGGGTGAACTCCTGGCGGACGCTGACCGGCGCCGCCGTATGACCCGGACACTGCCAGGGCACGCCCGGGCGGCACTACGCCGGGCCGGTGACCCTCTCGTACCCCTGCTGCTGCTCGTCGTCGGTGCGCTCGCCGCCGCCGCGTACGGGCACGTGCTCACCTGGGCGATGATCGGAGGGCTCGCGGGTTACACGCTCTCCGGCTCCGTTTGAACGCACAACAGCGCGCACGCGCTGGCCTCGCCCGGGTGGCGGGATCGAGATCGGCAGGGCGTCGTCCTCACCCTGTTCGTCGTGGGGTTGATCGTCGGTGGCCTGCTCAGCGGATCGGTGTTGGGGTTGCTCTCCGGCCTGTCCGCTCCCGTGCCCGTCCCGTGGCGGTACGCGGGCATCGTGGCGGTGGCGGTGCTGGGGCTGCTCCGCGAGGTGGGTCTGGTGCCGATCCGGCTGCCGCAGAACGCCCGGCAGGTGCCGCAGGACGTGCTCCAGCGCAGCCTGCGGCGTGGGGCGCTGCAGTTCGGCTTCGAGATGGGCACCGGGGTGCGCACCTACGTCTCGGCGAGCGCTCCGTACGTGCTGGCGGTCGCTCTGCTCCTCGGTGGCCAGCGCCTGCACGTCGCGATGCTCGCCGGGATCGGATTCGGTGTCGGACGCGCGATGACCCCGCTGGCCCGCCGCGCCGCCGGCACCGGCGACACGTGGGACGCCGACCTGCGGGTACGGATCCGGACGATCACCGTCACGGCGGGCGTCGTGCTCGTGATCGCCCTCGGCCTGCTGGCCGTGCGGCAGTTCTGACCGCGGCGCGACGCCACGACGCCGTCCACCGCGACGGTCGGCCGCACAGACCGTGCACGTGTCGTGCCGGCCGAGGCCTGCGCGGATGTCGCCCCGACCCTGCCGGGTGGCGCACCCGGCGGGGGATCACCGTCCCGCTGCGCCCTCGTCCGGCCACGTCCCGGACAGGTGCCTGCTGGCCGGCGTCGGCGGCTACGGGAACCCGGGGACCGAGCGGAGCCGGGCGCGGACGAGGTCGATGTCGGGGTGACCGAGGTCGGACAGGGCGCACAGGGCGTCAGCCCAGGCGGCGTTGGCTCGTCCCGCCTCGTCGGCGGCCAGCAGGGCGTCGCCCAGTCGCACGAGGGTCTCGGCCCGGAGGTTGGGCCCGCGTCGACGGCGTCCCCCAGGTCCTGGACAACACGCTCAGGGAGCAGGTCGGAAAGGCCCCGGAACTGGCGCGGGCCCGCGCCCGGTGGCTCTCGTGCATGGCCGAAGCGGGCTACCCGTACCCCGATCCGGAGGCCGCGGCCGAGGACCTGTCGCGTGCGTACCGGCAGGACGGCGACTCCGCCTCCCTGCGCCGCCGGGAGATCGCCGTGGCCACCGCCGACGACGAGTGCGCGCTGCGGGCCCACGTGCCCGCGACGGAGCTCGCGCTACGTCGGGACGGGGCTCAGTCCCTGCCCGCCGCCCGGCGGCGCGAGCTGACCGACCTGGGCGCGGTGCACTGCGCCGCCTACCGGAGGGCGCAGCCTGTGGTCGGGGACCTGGCGCACGCCCAGCCGTGCCTGTCGAGCCCGGAGGGCGGCCGGTAGCGCCGGGAACCGGCGGGTGGGTGAACGTCGCGTGGTGCCGGGCCGGCGCCGTGGTGCCGGCCCGGTGCGACGTGTCCCGCCGCGGCGCGGCGAAGGGCCCGACCGTCGTCGCGGTCGGCCGCGTCCGCCGGCCGTCGGTGCCGGCCGAGCCCGGGCGAGGGTCACGCGAGGGTGTGATGACCCGCCTTGACGACCTGGTCGTACTCACTGCGCCGGGCGTCGTAGGCGGCCTCCAGGAACGTCTCCGAGTCCGGGCCCACCGGCAGCCGAAGTGGCGGCGACTCCAGCTGGCTGAGCCGCCAGACCACGTCCGCGAAGAGCTCGGGGGAGTTCACCTCGATCTTGGTGTTCATGCTGCGCAGCGCGCCGAGCAGGCCGTCGCTGACCGCCGTGTACTCCGGGATCCGCTGCTCCGGCATCACCAGGTTGCCGCTGTATCCGGTGGCGAAGCCGCCCGGCTGGAGGATGGTGACCTTCACCCCGAGGTGCCCGGCCTCGGCGGCCAGCGACTCGGCCGCTCCCTCCACCGCGAACTTGCTCGCCGTGTACGCGGCCAGCCCGGGGAAGGGAACCATGCCGGCGACCGAGCTGACGAAGACCGCGTGCCCGTGGCGCTGCGCCCGCCACAACGGCAGCACGGCCCGGGTGAGCCGCCACGGCCCGAACACGTTGGTGTCGAACTGCGCGGCGAGTTCCGCGTCGGAGACCTCCTCGAAGGTGCCGAACTGGCCGTAGGCGGCGTTGTTGACCAGGACGTCGACCCCGCCGAAGGCGTCCACCGCCCGCTCGACCGCCGCCACGCACTGCGCCGGATCCCGTACGTCCAGCGCGGCGGCCACCACGTTGCCCGGATGCCGGGCCACCAACGCGCCGAGGGTCTCCGGCCGCCGGGCCGTCGCCAGCACCTGCTCCCCCTCGGCCGCGAGCCGGGCCGCGAGGGCCTGACCGAGTCCGCTCGAACACCCCGTGACCAACCAACGCTTCGCCATCGCTCTCGACCCGCCCAATCCGAAGGGTTACCTGTCGGGTGCAGAGTGTCAGATCCGTTGGCGAGGGTGAAGGGACCTCGGCTGTCGCCAACCGGATTCGTCGGGTACCCGGCGCACCGCCGGCTGCTGGCCGAGGGGGCGACGGCCGGTTGGCCCAGCCCTCCGGGGCGGTCGCCGCGACCTGTCCCTGCCGGATCTTGATGGTGGGATCGGCCGGTATCCTGGATCGGGTACGGAGTGTGACCATATATCCGCTATTCCGAGGGGTGACCATGTCCGATCACGCGTCCGGCCGCATCGAGGTCACCCCCCTGCGGGAACTGCTCGACGGGCCGTGGGCCGAGGTCCGCAACGCGCACCGGGAGCAGCTCGACGCGCGCTTCCTCCCCGTATACGGCGAGACCGGTGACCAGGCGCGCGAGCGGATCACCCGGTTGATCGCCGAACTTCCCGTCAAGCTGGGCATCGCGTCGGCCTTCCCCACCGAGTACGGCGGCAGATCCGATGTCGGCGGCTCGATCGTGGCCTGCGAGATGCTGGCACAGGTCGACCTGTCGCTGATGGTCAAGGCGGGCGTGCAGTGGGGCCTGTTCGGCGGCGCCGTCGACGCCCTCGGCACCCGGCGGCACCACGACGCCTACCTGCGGGACATCGTCTCGGGCAAGATCCTCGGCTGTTTCGCGATGACCGAGACCGGCCACGGCTCGGACGTCCAGCAGCTGCGCACCACCTGCACGTACGACCCGCGGACGCAGACCTTCGACCTGCACACCCCGCACGAGGCGGCCCGCAAGGACTACATCGGCAACGCGGCCCGGGACGGGCGGATGGCCGTGGTCTTCGCGCAGCTGATCACCGAGGGGCGGCGGCACGGCGTACACGGGTGGCTGGTGTCGATCCGCGACGCGCAGGGCAACCCGCTGCCGGGCGTGACCATCGGCGACGCCGGGCCCAAGGCCGGCCTGCTCGGTGTCGACAACGGGCGGCTCAGCTTCGACCACGTGCGGGTGCCGCGGGACATGCTGCTGGACCGGTACGGTCAGGTCGCGGAGGACGGGACGTACTCCAGCCCGATCGAGGACGACTCCCGGCGTTTCTTCACCATGCTCGGCACCCTGGTCCGCGGCCGGGTGAGCGTGGGCGGCGCCGCGGCGGCGGCGACCAAGTCGGCGCTGACCATCGCGGTGCGCTACGGCGACATCCGCCGCCAGTTCGACACGCCCGACGCGGACCGGGAGGTGCTGCTCAACGACTACCTGGCCCACCAGCGCAAGCTGCTGCCCGCCCTGGCCACCACGTACGCGCTGCACTTCGCCCAGGCCGAGCTGGTCGCCGCGCTGCACGAGGTGCAGGGCGGCGACGGGCAGGTCGACGCGCACCGGCAGCGGGAGCTGGAGTCCCGGGCGGCCGGTCTCAAGGCCGCACAGACCTGGCACGCCACCCGCACCATCCAGATGTGCCGCGAGGCGTGCGGCGGCGCCGGCTACCTGGCCGAGAACCGGCTGCCCAGCCTCAAGGCCGACACCGACGTCTTCACCACCTTCGAGGGCGACAACACGGTGCTGCTTCAGCTGGTGGCCAAGGGGCTGCTCACCGGCTACCGGGACGAGTTCGGCTCGTTGGACGGCTGGGGGCGCGCCTCCTTCGTCGCCGAACAGGTCCGCGAGATGGTGCTCGAGCGCACCGCCGCGCGGTCGGTCATCGAGCGGCTGATCAGTGCCGTGCCCGGCCGCGACGAGGAGGTCGCCGTCACCGATCGTGGCTGGCAGCTCAAGGTCTTCGAGGACCGCGAGAGGCACCTCCTCGACGGCGTGGTCCGCCGCCTGCGCAACGGCGCGGCGACGAAGAAGGACCGCCCCTTCGACATCTTCAACGACGTGCAGGACCATGTCCTCGCCGTCGCCGCCGCGCACGTCGACCGGGTCACCCTGGAGGCGTTCGTCGCCGGCATCGAGGACGCGACGGACCCAGTGGTCCGGGCGCTGCTCTCCCGGGTCTGCGACCTGTACGCGCTCACCGTCATCGAGGCACACAAGGGATGGTTCCTGGAACACGGCCGCCTCACGCCGGCCCGCGCCAAGGCGATCACCGGCGTGGTGAACGGCCTGCTCAAGGAGCTGCGCCCGCACATGCGGACGCTCGTGGACGGGTTCGCCATCCCGGAAGCCTGGCTGCACTGCGCAGTCCTGCGCGAGGAACCCCGCAGGCAGGAGGACATGGCCGCCCACGACGCCGCCGGGCGAGGCCGGTGACGAGAACCACCCGCGACGACCGCGCGCACGAGAGGGCTGCCGCGCCTGGCCCAGGGCGACGGTGACCGGGTTGCCCCAGCGCGTCGCCGTGCGGCTGCGGTCGTCGCTACGTCGCCATCGAGCCCGCCGGGTGCCCGGGCGCGCTTCGAGGTGCCGCGTAGGGTGCGTCGGGCGCGAGCCCGCCGTGTCCGGTACCGATCGGCGTCGTCTTGGCGATGCGGTCCTGCTGGGCGGCGGTGATCCGGCGGATCAGCACGATGAGCGAGGCGCCGGCGATCAGGCAGGCGACGGTGGGGACCAGCCGGGGGCCGAGCGAGTCCTGGTAGTAGCGGACGTACGTGGCAAACTCCGTGTCGCTGCGGGGCCACGGGGTCAGCCGGTCGTACCGCTGGTTCTCGAGGCGGAGCAGGATCCGGTCTCCGACGCTGAACGTCAGCCATGCGGCCCACCAGAGCCCGACCAACGCTGGCGTGGCACGTCGCCAGAGGCTGTCGCGGGCGACGTTGGCGATCACCCGGGCCGGCACGACGAAGTTGGCGAAGGGGACCAGCCAGCCGGCGATGGCCCAGCCGGAGTTCAGTGTCGGCAGGGCCCCCGGGAACGCCTCCAGGTTCCTGCGCGCGCGCCAGGTCCAGATGATCAGTAGCACCGCGGCGGTCAGCATCGCCGAGAGGTGGAGCAGGGTGAGCAGCACCTCGGCGGCCACCGCGCCGAGTAGCAGATCGCGGTCGCCGCGTTCGGCGGCGGCGCGGGCCAGCTGGACGCCGAACACGGGGAACAGCCCGCTGGGCAGGTAGAGCAGGCTGGCCACGCCGACGGCGACGGCGGCAGCCGTGCCCAGGCGGCGCAGGGGATGGATGGGCACTCCCGGAGCGACCGCCGGTTGGCCCAGTGGAGTCTTGCAGCGCCGGCACTCGTTGAAGGCCGGGGACGTGGCGTCCCCGCAGGTCTTGCAGATCAAGGTGACCGTCCAGGATGGCGGCGAGAGGTGACGCGCGCAGACTAGACGATCATGGCTGGAGGCGTTGGCCCGCACGACCAGGCCAGGCAGATGCGTCGATGCGTACCGAGTGGGGAACGTTACGTCTTGACGAACGACATGTTATCGCTCACAGTCGATGGCTGAGGCCGACGACGCGTAGCTTTCCGGGCGAGCTGGCTTGTCGACCTTGAATCAGGCGTGCGCCTGGGCGCAAGCAGGTCTTGTTAGCGCTAACTGCTTGCCGCTCGTGCCCGGCCACGCGTCGCGGTGCGCCCATCTTCGGGCATCCCGCTGGCATCTCTCAGCCGAGGAGGATCATGTCTGTCTTCGATAGGTCTCCATCTCCCACGCCGCCGCCGTCGCGGCGGCGCCGGTGGTTGCCGCGGGTCGTCGCCGCTGGGGTGGCCCTGCTGGTCGGTGGCGTCGCCGCGGCGGTGGTGTCGTCGGCACCCGCCGCCGCGGCGACGGTCGACACCAGCGCGTGGTACGTGTTGGTCAACCGCAACAGCGGCAAGGCCCTGGATGTGTACAACCTGGCCACGAACGACGGCGCGCGGATCGTGCAGTGGGCGCGCAACGACGGCAACCAGCAGCAGTGGCAGTTCGTGGACTCCGGCGGTGGCTACTACCGGTTGAAGTCGCGGCTGTCCGGCAAGGTGCTCGACGTCTACAACTTCTCGACCGCCAACGGTGCCAGCATCGTGCAGTGGGCCGACAGCAACGGGTCCAACCAGCAGTTCCGGCTGGCCGACTCCGCCGGTGGCTACGTCCGTCTGATCAACCGGAACAGCAACAAGGCGGTGGAGGTGCAGGGCGCCTCGACCGCCGACGGCGGGAACGTCGTGCAGTACGACGACTGGAACGGCAACAACCAGCAGTGGCAACTGGTCCGCGTCGACGGCGGGGGCAACCCCACCACGCCACCGCCCGGCACGTGTGCGCTGCCGTCGACGTACCGCTGGTCGTCGACGGGCGCGCTGGCGCAACCGAGGGCGGGATGGGTCTCGCTGAAGGACTTCACCCACGCCCCCTACAACGGCCGGCAACTCGTCTACGCGACCACGCACGACACGGGAACGACGTGGGGCTCGATGAACTTCGGCCTCTTCACGAACTGGTCCGACATGGCCTCGGCCAGCCAGAACCAGATGCCCTTCTCCGCCGTCGCGCCCTCACTGTTCTACTTCGCCCCCAGGAACATCTGGGTGCTCGCCTACCAGTGGGGCGGACCCGCCTTCTCCTACCGGACGTCGAGCGACCCCACCAACGTGAACAGCTGGTCGTCGCCGCAGACGCTCTTCACCGGCAGCATCTCCGGCTCCGGCACCGGGCCGATCGATCAGGCGATAATCGGTGACGACACCAACATGTACCTCTTCTTCGCCGGGGACAACGGGAAGATCTACCGGGCCAGCATGCCCATCGGGAACTTCCCGGGCAACTTCGGCTCGACCTACACGACCATCATGAGCGACACGACGAACAACCTGTTCGAGGCGGTCCAGGTCTACAAGCTCCAGGGCCAGAACCGGTACCTCATGCTCGTCGAGGCGATCGGCACGCAGGGCCGCTACTTCCGCTCGTTCACGGCCACCAGCCTGGGCGGTACGTGGACGCCGCAGGCCGCCACCGAGAGCAACCCGTTCGCGGGCAAGGCCAACAGCGGCGCCACCTGGACCAACGACATCAGCCACGGCGAGTTGATCCGCAGCAACGCCGATCAGACCATGACCGTCGATCCCTGCAACCTGCAGTTGCTCTACCAGGGCCGTTCCCCCAGTTCCGGCGGCGACTACGGCCGCCTGCCGTACCGCCCGGGTCTGCTGACCCTGCAACGCTGACGACGGGCACCGGATCCCCCGGATGTCGTAGACGTCCGGGGGACACCGGCGGGGGAGTGTCGATCCACACCTTCCCGCCAAGCCCATCAGGCTCGGCGTGTCGGGCCAGACCGGTTACACCCTTACTCGGACAGTCCCCGGGCACGCCCCCCTGAGAAGGGTGCGGCCCCTCCGTTGCCGGAGGGGCCGCACCCGGTTTTGGTCAATCTCCAGGGCATGGGCCCTGCGTCGTAGCGGTCAGACCACCGTGCAGGCGACGCCGTTGAGGGTGAAGGCAGTCGGCTCGGCGGTGTTGCCGCTGGTGTTGGCCTGAAAGCCGATGTTGATGGTGGCCCCGGGGGCGATCGCGGCGTTGTAGTCGACGTTACGGGCGCTCACCTGGCCGCTGGACGGCGAGTAGGTGGCACCCCAGCCCGAGGTGATCGACTGGCCCGAGGGCAGGTTGAAGGCCAACGTCCAGCCGTTGATCGCCGAGGTGCCGGTGTTGGTGATGTCGATGCTGGCCGTGAAGCCGGAGCCCCAGGAGTTCATCGTGTAGGCGACCCGGGGTCCCGTGCCCCCACCCGGGGGCGGGGTGACGGTGGGCGTGGGGGTC